>DATKMJ010000008.1 GCA_035541935.1 Candidatus Binatia bacterium
CCGTGTCGAGCGTGCCGCGGATGATATGATAGCGAACTCCCGGCAGATCCTTGACGCGTCCGCCGCGCACGAGGACGACCGAGTGCTCTTGCAGATTGTGCCCGATCCCGGGGATGTACGCCGTGACCTCTTCGCCGTTCGTCAGCCGGACGCGGGCGACTTTGCGGAGGGCCGAGTTCGGCTTCTTCGGGGTGACCGTCTTCACTTGCGTGCAGACCCCCCGGCGCTGCGGGTTGCCGGCGACCTCAAAGGTCCGCGTCGGCAGGTCGGGATGCCCCGGCTTGGGCCCGGTCAGGATCACGCGGAACGCGCGCGTCTTGACCTTCTGCTCGGTCTTCTCGCGCCCACGGCGCACCAGCTGGTTAATCGTCGGCAAACGGCTTGCTCCCTAAGAATGCAGGCAACACACAAAACACGGCCTCACCCGCGGGTGGGACCGAGCCTCAACTATACCAAGGCCCTATGGAGGCGTCAAACCCCTACGTAGACGCCGTCGAGGAAACTCCAGAGCGCGTCGCAGGCCTCGCGGGTCGCCGCCAGCACCTCGGCTTGCTTCTCGGGCGAATCGGCCGCCCGCTCGATCAAACGCCACTCGGCCGCCGAGTGGGCGACGTCTGCCTTTTCGTGGACCGAGAAGAACTCGATCTCCTCCGGATTCTCGATCCCGTAGAAGCGCCGCAGCCCGTCGATCTTGACGGCTGCGATCGCCGGCACTTGCGACTCGAACGCGTGGAGCGCCGCGAGCCCGGCGTAGAAGGGCCGGTTCCGGCAGAGATCGTTGAAGGTCTCGATGAGCCGTCGCGTCGCGGGGACGGCTTGCGCCGCCGCGAGATCGTCGTCGGAGAGTCCGAGGGCCGCCGCGAAGCGCTTCCAGAGGGCGGGGTGGTTCTTCGGACCCAGCTCCTCGTCCACGAGGTTCTGCAGGATCGCCTGACGCGGCCCGAGATCGCTTCTCCCGTCGCTCGCGTAGTGCGGCGTGTTCGTATGGACGGCGCTGAGATAGGTCGGCTCCGCGAGGACGTGGTGCAAATACTGCCCGGCGTACCCCCGCAGCTGGTCGAGGGTAAGCTCGCCCTTCGTCCACGCAACGTAGAACGGATGGCCGAGCAGGTGCCGCCGCTCGATGATCGAGCGCACGGATTCTTCGAAGGAGCGGTCGAGGGTCGTTTCCATGGCGCCCCGATTTAGGCTTCGCTCGGTCGACTCCTCGTCTCGGTCAGGTGCGCGAGCTCGGACGCAATCTCGTCGGGAGTGAAGCCGCGATGTCGCAGCGACGCGACGAACTCATGCGCGGCCTCGCGCAGGCTGCGCATGCGGCCGCGGCGATCCACCGGAGCCCGCGGCGCCACGCGAGTTCCGCGCCGTCCGTCGCTGACGAGCCATCCGTCCGACTGCAGTTCGGCGTAGGCTCGCGCGACGGTGTTCGGCGCTATACCGAGATCGCCGGCGAGCTGCCGCACCGTTGGCAACGGCGAATCGGGCAGCAACTCCCCGCGCTCTATCCCCGCGCGTATCTGCGCGACGACCTGCTGGTACGGCGGGATGCCCAGGCCTGAATCGACGACGAGATACGGTTCGCTCACGCGATTGCGATGCGCCGGCGTCGCGGCAGGATGCTCGCGGCCACCGAGACGAGGAACGCCGCGCTCGCGACCACCATCGCGACGGTTCCGATCGTTGCGTACTCTGCGGGGAACGAGGCCGTGGCGAGCGCCACGACGACAAACCCCGGGGCACAGGCGAGGAGCGCGATGCTCCGAGCGCGGCCGATTCGCACCCGTTCGTCGACCGCGTACTCCCATTGCGGATCCACGCCGATCATGAGAGCGGGCGCGGCGGCGACGCGCCACGCGACAAGACCGAGAACGATCGTCGAGAGCGCGGCGACGGTCGCGCCAAACCGCTCCGGCGGGTACAAGGCGAGCGCTACCGAGATCGCGAGCATGCACGCCATCGCGGCGATCACCGCCGGCGGGAGCGCGGCAAACGGCGACCGGCGCACGAGCGGCGCGACCCGCCGCTGCGTCGCGCGGTGGAACTGCAGGTAGGCGAGGAGCATGATGCCCGCGGAGGCGAGACAGAAGAGCGCGTAGGGCACGACATACGGGATCGTCCGAATCGCTTCCAGCCCGGCGAAGAGGATCGCGGCCAGGCCGAGATAGCGCCCGTAGGCGCCCGAAAGGCCTTCCGCATCCTCGCGAGCCACGACGACGCGTCGCAGCCGCTCTTGGTCGGCCGGCGCGAGCGGGCCGGGCGAGCGCGTAAAGTAACCCGCGGCCCCTGAGAAGCAGCGCGGCCACAGAAACGCGGCGATGCCCGCTGCGATCATGGCCGCGGCCATCGTCGCGCGAGCGAGATCGGTGTGGGCGATATGTGCGTGCAGCATTGTATCGCCACCCTAATACAAAAGCGGGTTTTGTGTCAAGGGGTTGGTTCAAAAGAGGGCCGCGCTGAGGAACGCAGCCCCCTTTTCCCTCCCCCTGCTAAGAGAAGCTCTTGCTACTCGATCATGCACCCAACCCAAGCGAGGCGCCACCCACAAATACCCGGACAAATCGTGGGGCGGGCGAATCGCCCAGCGATGGCGGCCAGCGGTGCGCTTCACGAGAGCCCTCGGCTGGGTGTGCTCGACGGGCTGCGCGGGATCGCGGTGCTCCTCGTCCTCTGGTATCACGTCTGGGAGATCTCGTGGCTCTCGCCCGGACCAGCGCTCGACTTTCTGCCGGCGACCGGGTTCATCGGGGTTCCGCTCTTCTTTTTTTTGAGCGGCTTCGTGATCTCGTATCCGTTCGTCCGGGCCGCCGTCGCGGGCACGCCGCAGCCGTCGTGGGGCCACTTCGCCTGGCGCCGGTTCGTCAAGATCGTGCCGTCGTACGTTCTCGCGATCGGCGTTGCGTACGCGATCGGCTACGCACAGGTCCAGCCCGGGGCATCGCTCTTGCCCGACTTGCTGACGCACCTGCTCTTCATCCACACGTGGTTTCCGTACCAATACGGAACGATCGCCGGCGTTCTGTGGACGCTCGCCGTGGAGGTCGAGTTCTATTGCATCTTCCCGCTCGTCTGGTGGTCGTTCAAACGCAGTCCGTGGCTCACGGCCGCCGCGATGATCCTCATCGCGTGGGCCTGGCGCCTCTCGATGGCGCGCTGCTGCTACGCGACGATCTTCCCGCAGTACGAAGAGAACCTGCCGGGCTATCTCGACATCTTCGCTTTCGGGATGATCTCGGCGTACGTCTTTACGCGCTACGGCGAACGCTGGCGCGCATCGCCGCTGCGTTATGCCGGCCCGGCGGTCGCGCTCGCGGGATTCACCGCGCTCGTGCTCTTACTCGAGAACCTCTGGGCCTACCGGTTCTACGATCAGTGGGCCTCGGTCTGGCAGATCGACAATCGGCCGCTGCTGGGCGCGGCCTTCGCGACGATCGCTCTCGGCTCGCTCGCGAGCCCGCGTTGGTGGCAGATCGTCCTCGACAACCCGCCGTTGCGATTCCTGGCGGAGATCTCGTACAATCTCTATCTCTACCATCAGATGATCGCGCGCGAGCTTCTCGCGCACCATCTACCCCCGTATACGGGGGATCCTCACGACGACCTCAACTGGCAGGTCAGATACACCGAGGCCGCCTTCGCGTTTACGATCGCGCAAGCGGCCTTGGTAACCTACTGCTTCGAACGCCCGCTATTGAAGATACGACTTGAAGATGTTGCGCGTTAAGTCGCCGACGATCGGCACGGTGACTTCCTTATTCTGGAATGCCGCGATGAACGTCCACAGCCACAGAACCAGCCCAAGGATACGCAGCACCATCCAAACCGGGAAGAAGAAGGGCCAAAGATGGAGCGCCCCCATGATGATGGTGACGGCCCACCACAGGATGATGAACGTCGCCCATAAGACGATCGACTGAGCCGCAGCCCACCGAACGAACTTGTTCGTGCCGCCGCCAAGCAGCATGACGACCCCGCCGATAATCCCAAAGAGGTAAGCCAGACCCGCCGCGATGTTCTGATCGAGGCCAAACGGCGTATCTTTCGGGGGTTGAGTTACGGACATGTAGTAGCCCTTTCGCTGTCGGTAGGTTCTCCGAGCTTTCGGGGTTGGTTAGCCCTGCAACCACAGTGCCCCTCCGTCGAGCGCTCGCCCGCAACAGGCGCGGGGGCCGCGCCTGTGCAAACGACGCCCTCATGCGCCGTGCCTGGTACGCGCTGCTCGTCCTGCCGTTCATCGGGACGCTTTTCCCGCAAATCTACAACCACGCTCGCCCGGCGCTCTTCGGCATGCCCTTCTTCTATTGGTATCAGCTGGCGTGGGTCGTCGTCACGGCCGGGCTGCTGGGCATCGTCGTCGTCGCCACCCGCGAACCGGGCGATGTCTAGCGCCGCCTTCATTCTCGGCGCAGCGGTCGCGGGCGTCGCGCTGCTCGGCTTCCTGGCGAGCCGCTGGGGCGGCGCGAACCTCACGAGCCTCGAGGAGTGGGCGCTCGGAGGCCGGAGCTTCGGAACGGTCGTCTCGTGGTTTCTGCTCGGCGGCGACCTCTACACCGCCTACACGTTCATCGCGGTGCCGGCCCTCGTCTACGGCGTCGGCGCGCTCGGTTTCTTCGCCGTTCCGTACGCGACGATCGCCTATCCCGTCGCGCTCGTCGTGCTCTCGCGGTTCTGGACCGTCGCGCGACGGCGCGGCTACGTTACGAGCGCCGACTTCGTTCGCGACCGTTATGGCGATCGGTCGCTCGAGATCGCCGTCGCGCTGACCGGCGTCGTCGCCGCGCTGCCGTACATCGCGCTGCAGCTCGTCGGCATGCGCGCGGTCTTCAGCCAATTCAGCACGCTTGGAGCCGCGAACGCGATCCCGGCCCTGACCGTCGCCTTCGTCCTCGTCGCCGGCTACACGTATACGAGCGGGCTGCGCGCGCCGGCGCTCATCGCCTTCGTCAAGGACACGCTGATCTACGTTACGGTCGTCGCGGCCGTCGTCGTCATTCCCGCGCGTCTCGGCGGTTGGGCGCACGTCTTCGCTCTCGCCGGGACCGCGTTGCACGGACGGCCGCATCCGTCATCCATCTACCTTACGCCCGCGCAGTATTTTACGTACGGGACGATGGCCTTCGGCAACGCGCTCTCGCTCTTCATCTACCCGCACTCGATCACGAGCGTTCTCGCCGCCCGCAGCCGCGAGGTCGTCCGCCGGAACGCCGCGCTCCTTCCGATCTACTCGCTGCTGCTCGGCCTCCTCGCGCTCTTGGGCTACTGCGCGATCGCGGCGGGCGTGGTCGCAACGGATTCCAGCCGCGTCGTGCCGCTGCTCTTCGCGCGCTTCTTTCCCGACTGGTTCGCGGGAGTCGCCGACTCGGCGATCGTGATCGGGGCGCTCGTGCCCGCCGCGATCATGTGCATCGGGGCATCGAATCTCTTCGCGAGCAACGTCTTCCGTGAGTTCTCCGAACCGCGCCCTGCGATGGAGACGGTCGTTGCAAAGCGGCTGACGATCGTCATCTGCGCGCTCGCGCTCCTCTTCATCTTCTTCGTCCCCGTCCCGTACGCGATCGACTTCCAGCTTCTCGGCGGCGCCTTGATGTTGCAGACCTTTCCGGCCTTCGTCCTGGGACTCTGGACGCGCTGGTTCCATCCAAAGGCGCTGCTCGCCGGTTGGGCCTGCGGCCTCGTCGCCAGTTGCGCGATGGCCTACGCGAGCGGCTTCACCTCGAATTTCACCCTCCACGTATTCGGCGCGACGCTGACCGGGCTGATCGCGCTCTACGGTTTGCTGCTCAACCTCGTCGTCAGCGCCGGAATCACCCTGCTGCTGCGCGCCGCCAGCGTCGATTCCGGCATCGATCGCACGCGCGCCGGAGATTACGCATGAGCGAAACGATCAACCCCGCCGGCTGGCCGCGCCCGAGCGGCTACTCCAACGGCATCGTCGCCGAGGGCCGCTTCCTCGCGATCTCCGGACAGATCGGCTGGAACGAGCGCAACGAGATCGTCGCGCCGGAGTTTCTCGCCCAAGCGCGCCAAGCGCTGAGCAACGTCGTCGCCGTGCTGCGCGCCGCCGGCGGCGAGTGCGAGCACCTCGTCCGCTTGACCTGGTACGTCACCGATGCGAACGAGTATCGCGAAAACCTCCGCGCGCTCGGCGCCGCATATCGCGAGATCGTCGGCGCGAACTATCCCGCGATGGCGCTCGTCCAGGTCGCGGCGCTGCTCGAAGCCGGCGCGAAGGTCGAGATCGAAGCAACCGCGGTGCTACCGCGAGAGCCCGAAGTTGAGAGCGCGTTCAAGACGTGACGTCGCGGAGTTTGTAGCGTTGGAGTTTGCCGGTTTCGGTGCGCGGCAGTTCTACGACGAACTCGATCTCGCGCGGCGCCTTGAACGGCGCGATCTGCGATTTGCAGAACTCGCGCAGCTCGTCGGCCCTTTCCGGTGAAGGCTCGCAGCCCTCGGCGAGCACGACGAAAGCCTTGACGAAGTTCGTCTCCTTTTCGGCGTCGCGCTTGCCGACGACGGCGACCTCTCGCACGTCGGCGTGAGCGATGAGCGCCTGTTCGACCTCGGGCCCGGAGATGTTGTAACCCGCCGAGACGATCATGTCGTCGGTGCGGGCGACGTGCCAGAAGTAGCCGTCGGCGTCGCGCCGGTAGGTATCGCCGGGGTAGTTCCAGCCGCGCTGCACGTAGAGCGTCTGGCGTTCGTCCTGCAGATATTTGCAGCCGGTCGGGCCTTTTACGGCGAGCCGGCCGGCCGTATCGTCCGCGACGCGCTCGCCGTTCTCATCGTGTACTTCGGCGACGTAGCCCGGCACCGGACGCCCCGTCGCGCCCGCGCGGACCTCCGATTCCGGCGAGCCGACGAAGATATGCAACATCTCCGTGCTGCCGATGCCGTCGAGAATCGCGATGCCGGTCTTTGCGCGCCACTCTTCCCAGACCGCTTTCGGCAGCGCCTCGCCCGCCGAGACGCAGGTGCGCAGCGAGGAGACGTCGCGGCCGTCGAGCGCGTTGCCCATTGCCCGGTATGCAATCGGCGCGGTGAAGAGCGTCGTCACGCGGAAACGTTCGATAGCGTCGAGCAGGTCGCCGGCACCGGCCTTTTCGAGCATGAGCGTCGCCGCGCCGGCGTAGAGCGGAAAGAGCAGCAGTCCGCCCAAGCCAAACGTGAACGCAAGCGGCGGGCTCCCGCAGAAGAGATCCTCCCGGCGCGGCTGCAAGACTCGCGCGGCGTAGGTGTCGCAGATCGCCATCACGTCGCGATGGTAGTGCATCGCCGCTTTCGGCGTCCCGGTCGTTCCCGAGGTAAAGGCGATCAACGCCACATCCTCGGCGGCGGTCTCGACGTTCTCGAAGTCGCCCGATTTCGCTCGCATCGCCGATTCCAGCGACTCCGCTCCGGGCTCGGCTTCGTTGAAGAACGCGGTCCGCACGCCGTGAAACTCGGCGCAAGCGCGATCGAAGTCATCGCGCAAGCGGGCGTCGCAGAGCGCGTGCTTGGCCTGCGCCTTCTCCATCATGAAGCGCAACTCACCCGCGCGGTAGAGCGGCATCGTGGTAACGACGACGCCTCCGGCTTTCAGCACGGCGAACCAGCACGCGGCGAGCATCGGCGTGTTCGGCGCGCGCAATACGACGCGATTACCGGATTCGAGCCCGAGATCTTCGACGAGAACCCTCGCGATGCGATTCGCGGCGTCGCGCAGATCCGCGTACGTCCACTCGCGGCCGTCGCCGCCGGCAATGCAGCGGCGCGCGCCGTCGCCCGCGGCGATGCGCCGGTCGAGCAACTCGGTTGCGGCGTTGAGCCGCCGCGGATACGCCGTGCCGTCGTCGAAGAGCAGTTCGGGCATCTCGTCCGGCGGCGGGAGCCGGTCTTCGGCGAAGGTGTCGAGATGGCCGGTGAGGCGGCTCACTCTTCGAGGGTCTGCCGCGCGATGACGATCTGCTGAATCTCGCTCGCGCCTTCGTAGATTCGCAGCGCGCGCACGTCGCGGTAGAGGCGCTCGACGATCTCGCCGCGGACGACGCCGCGCGCGCCGAAGAGCTGCACCGCGCGATCGCAGACTCGCCCGGCCGCCTCGGTTGCGAACCACTTCGCCATCGCCGACTCACGCGTGACCCGCGCCGCGCCGGAATCTTTTTGCCAAGCGGCACGGTAGACGAGCAGCGCGCTCGCATCCACGTCGGTCGCCATCTCCGCGATCGCTCCCTGCGTCAACTGGAGCGAGCCGAGCGGCGCGCCGAAGAGACGACGGCTCTTGACGTGGGCGGCGGTCTCGTCGAGCGCGCGCCGCGCGAAGCCGAGCGCCGCGGCGCCGACCGTGCTGCGAAAGACGTCGAGCGTCGCCATCGCGATCTTGAAGCCTTCGCCCTCCTCGCCGATGCGCCGCGCGAGCGGGATGCGGCAACGCTCGAGCCGCAACGCGCCCAGCGGATGCGGGGAGATCGTCTCAACCCGCTTTCCCGCGGCGCAGCCCGCGGTCGCGGCATCAACCGCGAAGGCCGTCAGCCCCTTCGCGCCGTCGTCCGAGGTTCGCGCGAAGACGACGTAGAGATCGGCAACCCCCGCGTTCGAGATCCACGCCTTCTCGCCGTCGATGACGTAGGCGTCACCGTCGCGGCGCGCCCGCGTCGCCAGCGCCGCAACGTCGGAGCCCGCCTCGCGCTCCGAGAGCGCGAAGGCCGCGACGCATCGGCCCTCCGCGACGTTGGCGAGATACCGGCGCTGCAGTTCCGCATTGCCGAAGAGCGCGATCGGAGCGCTTCCCAGTCCTTGCATCGCGAACGCGAAATCGGCGAACGCGGAGCGATGGGCGAGCCGCTCGCGCGCGATGCAGAGCGTGCGCACGTCGAGGTTCGCGCGCACGCCGCCGTAGGCTCCCGGCACGCACGCGCGCAGCCATCCACCCTCTGCGAGCGCTCGAATCCAGGCGCGGCAGCTCGCGTCGGCGTTGTGCTCGTCATCGAGCACGTCGGCGCGTTCGAGCCATCGCTCGAGCGCCGCCGCGAACGCGCGGTGCTCCTCGTCGAAGAACGGCCAGCCGAGGTTGGTTCCCATCAATCGCCCTCGAACCGCGGGCGGCGCTTCGCTGCGAACGCTTCGTAGGCGCGGCGAAAGTCGTTGCCCTCCATGCAGCGCGCCTGCGCGACCGCCTCGGCGTCGATCGCGGCGTCGAGATCGAGCGCCCACTCCGCGTGGAGCATCCTCTTCGTAACCGCGTGCGCCGCGGCCGGCCCGTCCGCGATCTCGCGCGCGGCGTCGCGCGCGCGCGGTGCGAGATCGTCGGGCGCGCAGAGCTCGTTGAAGAAACCCCACTCGTAGGCCTGGGCGCCGGGCATCGCCCGGCCGGTGTAGAGCAGTTCCGCGGCGCGGCCGAGCCCCACGATGCGCGGCAGCATCGCGCACGCACCCATGTCGCTGCCCGCCAGTCCGACCCGCACGAAGAGAAACGCGACGCGCGCGCGCTCCGTGCCGAAGCGCAGGTCGCTCGCCATCGCGAGAATTGCGCCCGCCCCCGCGCAGACGCCGTCCACAGCCGCGACGATCGGTTGCGGGCAGGCGCGCATCGCCTTCACGAGATCGCCCGTCATCTGCGTGAACTCGAGCAGCTCTGCCGGCCCACGCTGCGTCAACGGTCCGATGATCTCGTGCACGTCGCCGCCGGAGCAGAAATTGCCGCCCGCGCCGGTAAGGATCACCGCGTTCACCGCAGGCTCGCTCGCGAGCGCGCGAAAGCGATCGCGCAGTTCGGCGTAGAGCTCGAACGTCAAGGGATTCTTCCGCTCGGGGCCGTCGAGCGTGATCGTCAGCAGCTTATCGCCGCTCTCGTAGCGCGCGGTCGTCATCGAATCCTAAAGGGCAGGTCTTGTTCGTATTCGTCGCCCGCGCTGTTGCGCGCGATGACGCGCAGCCGATAGGCGCGCACGAAGATCGGCGGCGTGTCGAGCACGTCGAGGACGAAGACGAACCGCCCGGGGCTGATGTGCGGCACGTTGATCGAGAAGAGGTTCGTGCGGACCTCGACGCTCGCGACGTTCGTTCCGGTGACGAACGAGCCCGACCAGCGACCGCCGCGCCGGACGTCGAGCGAGGAGAAGCGCATCGCCAAGATTCGCGGCAAGGCGTCGTTCGGTTCGACTTGCGGCGTGGGAAGCGTCGCCGACCCGACGACGAGATTCGCCGGCGTGGGGGGAAGTCGCGACGCGCAGGCCGGGAGCGACGCAACAAGCGCGAGCGCCCCGATGCGGATCAGCACGTTGGGAGCGTACGGAGCCCTTTGCTACGCCACCTGCTCGCGAGGAGGCGCTCGCGCGAGCGCGTAAGGGCCTCTTCATGGTGCAGAACGCCGCTCCACGGAGCATCGCGCTCGATTATGCGGTCGGCATCTGCGGCATCTGGATCTCCGCCGGGTTCTTTCTCGACGCGTGGGCGCACGGTCACGTTCCGGTCGAGACCTTCTTCACGCCGTATCACGCCGTCTTCTACTCGGGGATGCTCGCCCTGGCGCTGGTCATCGCTGCGTTTGCGATTCGCTCGCGCAGCCGAGGCTACGACTGGATCGACTCGGTGCCCCGCGCGTACCGTCTCGCGCTGCTCGGCGTGCCGATCTTCCTGCTCGGCGGCATCGGCGACATGCTCTGGCATCGAATGCTCGGCATCGAGGAGGGCGTCGATGCGCTCTTAAGCCCGACGCACCAAATTCTCGGGCTCGGCATCTTCTTCATATCGAGCGGGCCGATTCGCTCCGTCCTCGCCGATCGCCACGCGACGACGCTCGCGCGCCAACTCCCGCTCGCCTTCGGCCTTGCGACGTGGCTGATCCTGACCCACTTTGGAACCGCGTACGGTTTCGACCCGGCCGCGGGCCGCACGAACGCGCCGCCGCCGATCGCCCCGTTCACGCCGCAGTACTTAACGGCGCTCTCGATCGGCTACTACAAGATCGCGAGCGGCGTGTTGACCGTGATCTTCCAGAGCACGCTGATGGCCGGCTTCGCGCTCTGGCTCGTATCGCGCATGCATCCCTGTCCGGGCATGTTGACGCTGATCTACCTCATCGGCAACGTTCCGGCCGCCGCGGCATTTACCAACCAGACGCCGCTTCTCGAGGTCACGATCGCGCAGTCGCTGCTAACCGGCCTGCTCGCCGACGCGCTGATCTTTCGCTACGATCCCTATCCGGTCGCGGCGCGCCTGCGGGCGTTTCGCTGGTTCGCCGTCGCCGTGCCGATGACGTACATCGGCGTCTATCTCGTGGGGATGCTCCTGACCGACGGCGTCTGGTGGGATTGGAACGTCGCGCTGGGCTCGTGGATCTGGTCCGGCGTCTGCGGCTTGGCGCTGAGCCTCTTGGTCGTCGCGCGACGCGCGGCGTGAGCGCGCTCGCGCTCGCCGCGGCGTTGCTCCACGCCGCAACGGCGTGGCGTTACGGATACTTCCGCGACGAGCTCTACTTCATCGCTTGCTCGAAGCATCTCGCCTGGGGCTACGTGGATCAACCGCCGATGGTCGCGCTCGCGGCCCGGCTCGCATCGCCCTTCGGCTACGATCTGCTCGCGCTGCGCGCGCTCCCGATCGTCGCGGCGAGCCTCACCGTCTATCTCGCGATCCGACTGACGCGCGAACTCGGCGGCGGACGCTTCGCGCTGGCGCTCGCGGGCGTTGCGACGATGCTGCTCCCCGCGTACCTGTTGCTCGGCAACACGCTGACGACGAGCTCGTTCGAGCCGCTCTTTTGGACGCTCGTCATCTATCTGACGATCTCGATCGTCCGCGCGCCGGCGAACGCCGGGCCGCGCTGGGCCGCGCTCGCCGTCGCGATCGCGGCGGGTGCGTACGCAAAGTACTCGATCGTCTTGCCGGTCGCGGGGGTGTCTGCGGGTTTGCTGCTGACCGAGCAGCGGCGCGCGTTGCGGTCGCTCTACCCGCCCGCCGCTCTCGCGCTCGCAGCGTTGCTGCTCGCACCGAACGTCGCGTGGCAGGCCGCGCACGGATGGCCGATCCTCGAGGTCTTGCACGGCGACGTCGCGCACCGTCCCGGCTTCCAGGGCGGGTTCGCCTTGGAGTATCGCAACCTCGCGAGCAACGCGCTCGCCTTCGCGCTCGAGCAGCTCCTCTATACCAACCCGCTCGCCGCGCCGGTCTGGATCGCCGGACTCATCGCCCCGTTCCGCATCGCGGCGCTGCGCGATCTGCGCTTCGTCGCGATCGGCTACGCGTTCGTCTTCGTCGCCGCCGCGCTGCTCTCGGCGAAGGGTTACTACATCGTCGGCTACTACGCGGCGCCGCTCGCGATCGGCGCGGTCGCGCTCGAGCGCGCCGCGGTGACGGTGCGGGCGGCGCTCTTCGCCGCACTCACCGCCGTTGCGATCGCGGCGCTCCCCCTCTCGCTGCCGGTGCTGCCGATCGACGCGCTCGTCGCGTACTCGAAGGCGCTCGGCCTGACCGGGCGCGACGGTACGCCCGCGCGCTTGATCCAGCCGGTCTTCGCCGAGGAGTTTGGCTGGCGCGGCCTCGCGCGCGACGTCGCGGCGGTCTACTTCGCGCTGCCCGCCGGCATTCGCTCGCGGGCCGCGATCTACGCCGACACGTACGGAGACGCGGGCGCGCTCGACTTCTTCGGGCCCGCGTACGGCCTGCCGCCCGCGATCTCGAGCCAGAACAACTACTATCTGTGGGGAACGCGCGGCTACGACGGCAGCACGCTCGTCGCTATCGGGGCGACGCGCATCGATCTCCTGCGGCGATACTACCGCAGCGTCGTGCTCGTGCGGACGTCAACCGAGCCGCGCAAGTGGATCGTCGAAGGTCCGGCGCCGATCTACCTCTGCCGCGATCCGGTCGCGCCGCTGCAGGCGATCTGGCCGCAGCTTCGCTGGTACGGCGCCTAGCGCGGAACGATAACCGCCTCGCCCGTCTGCGAGCCCTCGATCAGATCGAGCACGGTCTCGGCGACCTCTTCTACCGTCGCGATCCGCCCCTGCGGGTTTCCCTGCTCGAGCAACGCGCGCGCTTCGGCCTCGCTCCGCCCCGTCTTCGACGTGATGTTCGCGATCGCGCGCAGCATCATATCCGTCTCCGTGTAGCCCGGACAGACCGCGTTGATCGTGACGCCCGTGCCTTCGAGTTCCGCGGCGATCGCGCGCGTAAAGCCGACGACGCCGTGCTTGCTCGCGCAGTACGCGGCGAGATAGGGCCCTCCCATGAGCCCGGCCGTGCTCGCGACGTTGACGATGCGGCCCCAGCCCGCATCGGTCATCTCGCGCGCAACCTCGCGCGTACAGAGAAACGTACCCGTGAGGTTCGTCGTCAGCGCGCGATTCCAGAGCGCCAGATCCGTGCGCGCCAGCGGCGCCGACTCCGCGACACCGGCGTTGTTGACGAGAATCTCTATCCGCCCGTTCCTCTCGCGGCACTCCGCAAACGCGCGCCGCACCTGCGCTTCGTCGCCGACGTCGGTACCGGTGGAGCGGCTGACGACGCTGACGCGGGCGCCGCGATCGGCGAGCAGCGATGCGATGCCGAGGCCGATGCCGCGGGCGCCGCCGGTGACGAGCGCGTGGCGTCCCTGTAGCGTCACGGCGACTGCTCCTTCGCGCGCGCGACGAGCCGCTCGAGCTGATCCTTGCCGGAGAGATACTGCACGGGCCAGCGCGCGTCGGGATAGCCGAGCTGCGCTGCGGCGTGCAGCGTCCAGAACGGATCGGCGAGATGCGGGCGCCCGAGCGCGACGAGATCGGCGCGGCCGCCCGCGAGGATCGCGTTGACCTGATCGGCTTCGGTGATGTTGCCGACCGCCATCGTCGCGATCCCGACCTCGTTGCGAATCTTGTCGGCGTAGGGCGTCTGAAACATGCGGCCGTAGACCGGTTTGGCGTCGGGCGACGTCTGCCCCGCCGAGACGTCGATGAGGTCGGCGCCCGCTGCCTTGAAGGCGCGCGCGATCTCGACCGCGTCGTCGCCGGTGATGCCGCCGTCGACCCAATCCGTCGCCGAGATGCGCACCGACATCGGCCGCTCCGCCGGCCAGATCGCGCGCATCGCGCGGAAGACTTCGAGCGGATAGCGCAGCCGGTTCTCGAGGCAACCCCCGTACGCATCGGTTCGGCGGTTGCGCAGCGGGGTGATGAATGACGAGAGCAGGTAGCCGTGCGCGCAGTGCAGCTCGAGCATGTCGAAGCCCGCCTCGAGCCCCATCTTCGCCGCGCGCTCGAACGCCCCGCGAATCTCGTCCATCTCTCGCTTCGTCAGTTCGGCCGGCACCTGATTCGCCGGCGCGTACGGAATCGCCGACGGGCCGACGACCCGCCAGTTCCCGGCGTCGAGCGGCGCGTCCATTCCCTCCCACATGAGCTTCGTCGAACCTTTGGGGCCGGAGTGGCCGAGCTGCAGGCAGATCTTCGCGCCGCTGTTCTCGTGCACGAAGTCCACGATGCGCTTCCACGCCGGCACGTGCTCGGCGAGATACATCCCCGTGCAGCCGGGCGAGATCCGCCCCTCGCGCGTGACGCACGTCATCTCCGTAAAGACGAGGCCCGCTCCGCCGAGCGCGCGCGTGCCGAGGTGGACGAGGTGAAAATCTCCCGGCGTGCCGTCGTGCGCGCTATACATGTCCATCGGCGAAACGACGACGCGATTTCGCAGCACCATATCGCGTAGGCGGAACGGCACGAACATCGGCGGCACCGGCGCTCCGCCGAACCAGCGCTCGACGCCCTCGACGTAGGTCCTGTCACGCAGGCGAAGGTTCTCGTGCCCGATGCGCTGGCTGCGCGTCAGCAGGCTGTAAGCGAATTGCTCCGGCGGGAGCGTCGCGTAGCGCGCGACGTTCTCGAACCACTCCGTCGAGTTGCGCGCGGCGTTCTGCAGCTTAAGCACCTCGAGCTTGCGCGCCGACTCGTAGCGGTCGAGTGCGCCGGGGAGATCCTCCGAACCGAGGGCGTTCGCGAGCTCGATCGCATCCTCCATCGCGAGCTTCGTGCCGGATCCGACCGAGAAGTGCGCCGTGTGAGCGGCGTCGCCGAGCAGCACGACGTTCCCGTTGACCCAGCGCTCGTTGCTGACGCGCGTGAAGTTCAGCCAGTCGCGTCCGCGCAGGTGCGCGCTGTTCGCCATCAAGCGATGGCCGTGAAGATACGGCTCGAAGAGGCGCTCGCAGAAAGCGATCGTCTCGTCCGTGCCGGCTGCGTCGAGGCCGTGCGCGAGCCACGTCTCCTCTCGGCACTCGACGATGAACGTGCTGAGTTCCTCGTCGAACCGGTACGCATGGACGGTAAACCAACCGTGCTCCGTGCGTTCGAAGAGAAAGGTGAACGCGTCGAGCGGGAGCGTCGTCCCAAGCCAGACGAATCGGCAGATGCGGCGATCGAGCGACGGACCGAATGCCTCGGCGTACGTCGCGCGGACGCGGCTATTGATGCCGTCGGCGCCGACGAGCAGATCGCAGGAGGCGCGTTCCGCGGCGATATCCTCGATCTCGCGTTGAAATGCGAGCTCGACGCCGAGCTCCGCGGCGCGCCGTTGGAGGATCGCGAGGAGATGTTTTCGCGAGATCCCGCAGAAGCCGTGGCCGCCCGAGACGATCGTATGCCCTTTGAAATGGATCTCGATGTCGTCCCAGTGCGCGAACGAGCGGACGATCTCGCGGTGCGACGCCTCGTCGGCCTGCTGCAGATTCTCGAGCGTCGCGTCGGAGAAGACGACCCCCCAGCCGAACGTGTCGAGCGGCCTGTTTCGTTCGAGCACGCGAATCTGCCACGCCGGATAGCGGCGCTTGAGCAGGATGGCGAAGTAGAGGCCGGCCGGACCGCCGCCGACGCACGTAACGTGCACGGCGCTTAGTCTTTGATGAGAGCCGCTCGCGAATCCCGCTCGCCGTGGTACCCTACGGGCGAGCGACGATGAGAACGCCCGCACTCCTCCCACTCTGCTTTTGGCTCGGCCTGATCGCCGCGGCCCCGGTCACGCTGGCGAGCGGATCGAACGCGACGAGAGCGACGATTCCCGTGACGATCGGCGACGCGCGCGCCACGTGCGTGCTCGATACCGGGACCTCGGCGATGCTCGTCTCGCCCGACCTCGCGCAGCGGGCGCGGCTCGTCGTCCGCGCGGGCACGTTCGAGCTGGCCCCCGACGGCCGCACGTATGTGGACCGCCAGACCGAGATCCCGCGTTTCGGCGTCGCGGGCCACGAGCTTCGCAACGTTCCGGCGCTCGTCTCGCAGAACCTCACCGGCCCCAACGCGCTCTGCGGCTACGATTTCTTCGCACACTTTCCGACGCTGATCGATCGCGACCGCCGCAGCGTCACGCTCTTTCCCGAGCCGGCTAAGATCGCGCGCATGCGCTGCACGCCGGTCGATCTCTCGCCGCGCGTCCCGCTGGCGACCGTCGAGATCAACGACACGTGGCTGACGCACGTCGTCCTCGACTCAGGCATGGCCGGCGGCGGAGCGCTCTGGGACGGCGTTCGCGACCAGTTGCGCAGCCCGCTGATCGCCGCCTCCGAGTACGAGACGATGCCGGCGGCCGCGCGCTCCGGCTTCTCGTGCGGCGCGACGGCGTCGGTGCGCTACGCACAGGGATCGCCGGCGAGTTCGATGCCGGTCTGCACCGAGCCCCAACGCCCCGACGGCTACAACGGCATCATCGAGACGAACTTATCGAGCGTCCGCGCGATGGCCGTGGACTATCCCCACTCCCGAATCTGCTTCGACGTCGCGGAGGCGCCGCGCAACGCATGGTCGCGCTTCGACGCGCTGCGCGCGCCGCGCCCGTAGCCTATCGCTTCCGAGCGATCAGCAGACCGTCGCAAACCGGCACGAGGACCGCATCCACGCGCTCGTCGCGTCCGACCTTGGCACTGATCTGCCGCAGGGCTTGCGTATCCGCGTCGCCGGTCGCCGCGTCGAGCACCGCGCCGTCCCAGAGCACGTTGTCGATGAGAAGGAGCCCGCCCGGACGGAGCATCTCGAGCGCGGCTTCGTAGTAGGCGTCCACGTTGCTCTTGTCCGCGTCGACGAACGCCATGTCGAACGGCGCTACGCCCTCCGCGCGAACGGCTGCGAGCGTCTCGAGCGCCGGCGCGATGCGAAGGTCGATCTTCCCTGAGATGCCCGCTTTCTGCCAGTAGCGCCGAGCCGTCGCCGTAAACTCCTCACTGACGTCGCAGGCGAGCACGTAGCCGTCGGGCGGCAACGCGAGCGCCATCGCGAGCGAACTGTAGCCCGTGAAGACTCCGATTTCGAGGTAGCGCCGCGCGCCGATCGTTTTCGCGAGCAATTGCATGAGGGCGCCCTGTTCGGGGCCGATCGCCATGCCGGCGCGCGGATGGCGCGCCGTCTCCTCGCGCAGCTCTCGCTGCACCGGCTCCTCGCGCACGACCGTGCCGATGATGTACTCCTGGATCGCGCGATCGACGAAGGTGCTCTTCGGTATCACGCGAGCCACGCCTCGAGCGCATCGGCAAAGGCATTGAATGCCGTGCGATGCAGGTTGTGGCCCGCGCCCGGGAAGCGCGCGATCGTAACGGTGGCCGCGTGGTCGCGCTCGATCTCCTCGAGCGCGGCGTCGTCGTTGATCGATTCGCCCTGCGCGGCGAGCGCGAGCAATAACGGTTTCGGATACCGCGCGATCGCCGGCCGAAGGTCCCACGACGCCGCCGGATTCTCGCGCCAAAGCCGCTCGATCGGCACGGTCGTCATCGAATGCACGGCGTGCACCTTTCCCTCGACGTCCGCGCTCTCCCAGGCCGCGAACTCCTCGCGCGTCTTGACGTCGCGCTCCTCGCCGGTGGACGCAAACGACTCCCCAAGCTCGGCGACGTACTCCTCGTACCAATCGTCGGCGACCTGATGCACCATCGGATCGATCGCCGCTACCCGCGCGACCGGTTCGAGCTCGCCGGCGAGGATTGCGACGGCCCCGCCCCACGAGTGGCCGAGCAGCAGCTCGACGGGCTCGCCGATCGCCGCGATCACGTCGCGCGCGTCGGCGACGCCGCGCCCGAGCGCCATCGGACCCTCAACGGCCGCGCTGTCGCCGTGCCCGCGTTGATCGTAGGCGGCCACGCGAAAGCGGCCGCCGAGCCGGCGCGCCAATCGGAGCCACGAGCGTCGCGAACTCGTCATGCCGTGGATGGCGAGCGCGATCGGACCGCGCTCGCCCCAGGTCTCGAGCGTCGTCGTCGCGCCGTCACCGAGCGTGACGACGCGGCTCGCGTCGTTATTTACGGAGGATGCGATCGTGAATTTCGTCGAGATCTTCGATCGTGTTGAGCATGACGGCGTCCTTCACCGCTTCGTTGCGGATCTTCGACGCTTCGCGCATCTTCCGCCCGAGATCGTCGGCGTGATTGTATCCTCGGACCGCCGCGTTGTGGCGTTCGATCGTCTCTCTATCGGTCTTGCCGTTCTCGACGACCCACTCTTCGAACTCCATGTACGTCGGACGGCGATCGCGGATGAAGTCGATCGTGCGCTGGCGGTCGAGGCCGAGCGCGCTGAGCGTCATCCCGTCGAATCCGTCGCCGCACTCGTCGTACCCGTCGGGCAACGCGCCGACGGCCGCGAGCGAGAGCTTCAGCCAGAGACGCGGCAGATGGATGACCCCGAGCGGGCCTGCGGTGCCCGAGCTGATCAGTGGGACGACCTTGGTTTGCGTATCCGTCGGCATTGACTTTCCTTTCTTAGCGGCGTGCCGCCGCGGCCGCGAGGCCGTGGCGTGATTTGAACGTGAGCTCCGAGACGCCCGATTTATCGAGCTCTCCGAGTCCGAGCGCTTTCATCTTCTCGTACTGCTCGAACGTCGCGCGAGCGAGCGGCAGATCGAGCTCGGATTCGTCTGCGAGCGCGAGCGCGATCCCAGAGTCCTTGGCGGCGTGCGCCGCCGAAAAATAGACGTCGTGCTCGCGGTTCTGCATGTCGGCGCCGTCCGTCTCGAGCACGCGTGAGTTGGCTCCCGTCTGCGAGAAGACCTCGCGCAGCATGTCGAGGTCGAGGCCGAGCGCGTCGCCGAGGCCGAGTCCTTCCGCTAGGCCTGCGGTGTTAATATTCATCACCATGTTGACGAGCGCTTTGACCTGCGCGGCTTTACCGGCCGGCCCGATGTACTTCAGCGAGGCGCTCATCTTTTCGAGCATCGGTTTTAGCCGCTCGAAGACCTCGCGCCGGCCTCCGACCATCAGGTAGAGCGTTCCCGCGCGCGCCTGCGCGATCGAACTGGCCATGCACGCCTCGAGCGCGTTGCCGCCGCGCTCTTCGACGAGGCGCTCGACCTCGACGTGCACCTTCGGCGAAAGCGTCGCGCAGTTGACGAAGAATTTCGAGCGCGCGTCGGCCAGCAGCGAGTCGCCGCTCGTCGCGAAGATCCGGTACATCGCGGCGTCGTCGGTGACGACGGTCAGGACGACGTCGGAGAGTTGCGCGACGCGCGCGAGCGACGTGACGGCCTCGCCGCCGGTCTGCGCGGCGGCTGCGGCGGCGGACTCGCCGTTGACGTCGTAGAGCGCAACGATCGGGTATCCAACGTCGTGGAGGCGCTGCGCGATGTTCGCGCCCATACGCCCGGTGCCGACGACTCCGATCTTCGGAAGCGTGCTCATCAAAAAGGACCCTCCCCTTGGGAACGCCGTTCTACTGCGACCGGGTGCGCCGGACCTGGCAGGCTCGCGAGAGCAACCCAGCCAAGGGGTAGCCTTCACCTCGCGCTTGCAAGGAGGTGCCAATGCGCACTTATCGGATCCTCGTGGCCGCAGCGGCGTTGCTCGCGGCCGCACTACCGTCCTACGCTCTCTCGCAGATCGAGAGCACGCCGATCCCGGCCCCCGTAAAACCAAACTTCTCCTCGATGGAATTCTTCGTCGGAACCTGGACGTGCAGCACGAAGAGCGCTCGCCGCCCCGCGCCGTACGTCACGACGGTCACCTACGCACTCGACCCCACGGGCTACTGGCTCAACGAGACGTCCACGACCGCGGCCACGTCCTGGATCACGAAGAAGCTCACGGTATGGGATAAGATTACGTACGACCCCGACACGAAGCGGTGGGCCGACGTCAGCTACGGCGACGGCGGCGCGTTCGGACTCTCGTTCTCGAGCGGTTGGAACGGCGACAAGATGACGTGGCACGACGTCTCCTTTGCGCCCGGACCCGACATCTCGGCGCAGAGCGACACCACGACCACCAAGGTAAGCGCGACGAAGATCACATCGACCTCGTCGTTTACCGAAACGAAGACCGGGCGGAAGGTCGCGGTCTCAGGAACCTGCACGAAACACTAGCGCTTCGCCCTTCGCCCTTCGCCCTTCGACTTCGCTCAGGGTGACACGGGGTGAGACGGTGGCACGCACGGTGACGCAGCGGGGCTCAGGGTGACACGGGGTGAGACGGTGGCACGCACGGTGACGCAGCGGCGCTCAGGGTGACACGGGTTGAGACGGTGGCACGCACGGTGACGCAGCGGGGCTCAGGGTGACACGGGGTGAGACGGTGGCACGCACGGCGACGCATCGGCAGGGCGAGACGGGGTGACGCAGCGGCGCTCAGGGTGACAAACTCCACGGCGACGAGCGGGCCGGCGGCATCACCGTCAGCCCGGCCCGCTAACGCCGCTGGTTAGAACTCTTCTTCGGGAGGGGCCTCGGTAAAGGGCACTTCGTCCTCGTCGCCCTCGTACGCGGGTTTGTCCTCTTCGTAGGTCGGCTCTTCGTCTTCTTCCTCGAGCTCGTAACCCTGCGGCCCCTCGACCTCTTCGTCGGGGCTCTCTTCCTCTTCTTCGAAGATCTCTTCGACTTCAGCGGCGCGAGCCACGGGCGGCGGGGCCGGAATGACCGCCGTCGCGTCGAGCGGCTTGCTGTCGTCGATCTCTTCCTCTTCCTCTTCCGGTTCTTGTTCCGGTTCTACCTCGGGCGCCTCGGCGACGGCTTCGCGCGTCGCAACGACCGTCTGCGAGAGCGCCGACTGCTCGTCGCCCATTAGCAGACCGTACTCTCGCCGCTCCGACTCCGCCATCTCGTCTTCCGGCGTCTTGATCTCGACCTCTTCGCGGTTCTCCGTCAGCACTTTGACGTCGAGCGCAAGCGATTGGAGTTCCTTAATCAGCACCTTGAACGACTCGGGCACCCCCGGCTCCATGACGTTCTCGCCTTTGACGATCGCCTCATACGTCTTCACTCGGCCGACGACGTCGTCGGATTTCACCGTCAGCAGCTCTTGCAGCGTGTACGCCGCGCCGTAGGCCTCGAGCGCCCAGACCTCCATCTCGCCGAAGCGCTGGCCGCCGAATTGCGCCTTACCGCCGAGCGGCTGTTGCGTGATCATCGAGTACGGACCCGTCGAACGGGCGTGGATCTTGTCGTCGACGAGGTGCGCGAGCTTGAGCATGTAGATCAAGCCGACCGTGATCGGGCGCGAGAAGCGCTCGCCGCTACGGCCGTCGCGGAGCCACGTCTTGCCGTCGGCGGGAAGCCCCGCGTCCTGCAGCCATTCGGCAATATCCTCGGCGTGCGCGCCGTCGAAGACCGGCGTCGCAACGCTCATGCCGAGCATACGCGCCGCCCACCCGAGGTGCGTCTCCATGATCTGTCCGAGATTCATTCGCGAGGGCACGCCGAGCGGATTGAGCACGATATCTACCGGCGCCCCGTCCTCGAGGTACGGCATGTCCTCTTCGGGGAGCACCTTTGCGATAACGCCCTTGTTGCCGTGGCGTCCCGCCATCTTGTCGCCCTGGAGAATCTTTCGCTTCTGCGCGACGTAGACGCGAACGAGATGGTTAACGCCCGGCGACAGCTCGTCGCCGCTCTCCCGCGAGAAGACCTTGACGTCGATGATCTTGCCCTTCTCACCGTGCGGCACTTTGAGGCTCGTGTCGCGAACCTCGCGCGACTTCTCACCGAAGATCGCGCGTAGCAACCGCTCCTCGGCGGTCAACTCGGTCTCGCCTTTCGGCGTCACCTTGCCGACGAGGATATCTTCAGGACGAACCTCGGCGCCGATGCGGATGATGCCGCGCTCGTCGAGATCCTTGAGCGCGTCTTCGCCGACGTTGGGGATGTCGCGCGTGATCTCTTCCGGCCCGAGCTTCGTGTCGCGGGCCTCGCACTCGTACTCCTCGATGTGGATCGAGGTGAAGCGGTCTTCCTTGACCATGCGCTCGCTGATGAGGATCGCGTCCTCGTAGTTGTAACCTTCCCACGGCATGAACGCGACGAGCACGTTCTGGCCGAGCGCGAGCTCGCCCTGATCCGACGACGGTCCGTCTACGATGACTTGGCCCGCGTCGATCCGGTCGCCGACGCCGACGATCGGCCGCTGGTTGATGCACGTGCCGGCGTTGCTTCGGACGAACTTCAGCAGGTCGTACGTCTTCTCGGCGCCGTCGGCCGCACGGACGGTCACGCCCTTCGCGTCGACCGCACTCACGACGCCGGCTTGATCCGCGACGACGAGGCTGCCGGAGTCTTTTGCCGCGCGATACTCCATGCCGGTTCCGACGATCGGCGCCGAGGGACGCAAGAGCGGAACGGCCTGGCGCTGCATGTTGGCGCCCATGAGCGCCCGGTTTGCGTCGTCGTGCTCCAAGAACGGAATCAGCGCGGTCGCGACGGAGACGATCTGCTTCGGCGATACGTCCATCAACTGAACGCGCGCCGCGGGCTCCTCGATGTACTCTTCTGCGTAGCGGCATACGACGGAGTCCGCCGTGATGCGCCCCGTTTCCGAATCCACCGGCGTGTTCGCCTGCGCGACGATGTATTCGTCTTCCCGATCGGCCGTCAGGTAGACGATCTCGTCGCTGACGACGCCGTCGCGCACGACGCGATAGGGCGTCTCCATGAAACCGAAGCGGTTGACGCGAGCGTACGTCGCCAGCGAACCGATCAGACCGATGTTCGGGCCTTCCGGCGTCTCGATCGGACAGATGCGGCCGTAGTGCGAGTGGTGGACGTCGCGAACCTCGAAGCCCGCGCGTTCGCGCGAGAGTCCGCCCGGGCCGAGCGCCGAGAGACGGCGCTTGTGCGTCAGCTCCGCGAGCGAGTTCGTCTGGTCCATGAACTGCGAGAGCTGCGACGAGCCGAAGAACTCTTTGATGGCCGCCACGACCGGACGGATGTTGATCAGCGCCTGCGGCGTGACGGTCTCGATGTCTTGCACCGTCATGCGCTCGCGGACGACGCGCTCGAGGCGGAGCAGGCCGACGCGGAACTGATTCTGCAGCAGCTCGCCGACCGAGCGCACGCGCCGGTTGCCGAGGTGATCGATGTCGTCCTTCGGCACGATGCCGGTGGCGACTTTGATCAAACGGCGAATCACCGCGACCATGTCCGCGCGCGTCAGGCATTTCGCGGTCATCGGCGGCATCTCGAGGCCGGCATCGGCGTACTCGTCTATGACGACGTACGGGTGGTCCGTGCGCGCGTCGACGTCGCGGTTCTCGATCCGATAGTGGAACTTGCCGTTGAGCTTGTAACGCCCGACGCCGGCGAGATCGTAGCGCTTTTCGTCGAAGAAGAGCGACTCGAGCAGCTTCTCCGCGTTCTCGGCGTTCTCGGGCTCGCCGGGGCGCAGCTTCTTGTAGATCTCTTTCAGCGCGTCCTCGCGCGTCTTGATGTCCTTGTCTTTCTCGATCGAGTTGCGGACGAGCGGACTGTCGCCGAAGAGGCGGAGAATCGCCTCGTCGCTCTCCCAGTCGAGACCGAGATCCGGACGCGAGAGCGCACGAATGAAGGTCGAGACGTAAATCTTTCGGTTCTTATCGATGCGAACGCCGATCGTGCCCTCGGTCTCGTCGTTCTTCGTGCCGTTATCGGTCTCGAACTCGATCCAGGCGCCGCGGTTCGGAATGATCGTGGCATTGTAGGTCGGGCGCGAGTTCGTATCCACGTCTTGGCTGTAGTAGACGCCGGGCGAACGGACGAGTTGGCTGACGATGACGCGCTCGGCACCGTTGATCATGAAGGTGCCTTTGTCGGTCATGAGCGGGAAGTCGCCCATGAAGATTTCCTGGTCCGGGATGCCTTTGATTTCGCCGGACTCGGCCGTGACCAAGCGGACGCGTACGCGAAGCGGCGCGCTGTAGGTCATGTCGCGCTCGCGGCACTCCTCGATCGTATACTTCGGCTCGCCGAGGAAGATCATCGGGTTGCCGTTCTCGTCGCGCACCCGGAACTCGAGAACGAGGTTCCCGGTGAAGTCCTTGATCGGCGAGATCGACTCGAACGCCTCGGTCAGCCCCTCGGTCTTGAACCAATCGAAGCTCGCCTTCTGGAGCTCGATGAGGTTGGGGACCTCGAGGACGTGCGGGATCTTCGCGAACGAGTAGCGCTCGCGCTTGGGACCCGGCTCGGGGCGCATCTCGACGGTGAACGCACCGGTCGGGATCGGAAACGTCGAGGGCACCGAGGCGCCGTTACCCTCGATTCCGTCCCTCAGCGAGGCGGACGGGGGGCGCTTCGATCTAGATTTCGTGGCCCTCGGCGAACTGGGGACAGGCTCCGCTGAGCTCTTCGGTTGGGACTTCGGAGCTGTCGTCTTCGCCATTACTCTCTTTCTTTGCTGATGAAAATCTACGGCTAATAAATGCGCGCGGGCTCTTCAGTTTTTGGGCACACCAAAAAGACGAAACACGGGCTCCCTAATTGTGGAGGTGTCTCGCCCTTCCGCTTGCGGCGGCTTTCATGCGCCCCGGGGCATAGGCCAAGAGTTTATCACCCGTCGCCGGGAGCGTCAAGGAACCCTGCTTGGTGGGGATTATATATTTGACAAACAAGGCTCATCTTGGTATGCTTTCTGTATGAAGATTCAGGTTCCGGAAACGATGCTCGAAGCCGCGCGCAAGTTTGCCGATCCGCAGGTCGCGCATGATTTTTGGGTTGCTCTGCGTTGGCCCAACGGCGTTGCCTGCCCGCGTTGCGGTCTTGCGGAGCCGCACTACCTTGGCGACAAATATCGCAGGTGGTTCTGCTCTGATTGCAAGCGGCAGTTTACGGCGAAGGTCGGCACGATCTTTGAGGACTCGCCCATCGGCTTCGACAAGTGGATGCCGGCGATCTGGCTTATATCGAGCAACCGCAACGGCATCTCGTCGTGCGAACTGGCCCGTGCGATCGGCGTGACGCAAAAGACGGCCTGGTTCATGCTGCACCGTATCCGCACGGCTCTCGCTAACGACTCGTTCGATCAGCTTCGCGGCATCATCGAAACCGATGAGACCTATGTCGGAGGCTCCTACACCAGCAAGCCCAAGCGGGTTCGTCGGAATCGGACCCTGGCCTCGAAGCGGTTTGAGAACAAGACCGCCGTCCTTGGGATGGTCGAGCGGGGTGGTCGCGTTCGCGCCATGGTCCTGCCGACCAGCACTCGCCGGGAGCTTTTGCCGCGCCTGCGCGATCACGTTCACCAAGACGCCACGGTGTTCACCGATGCCAATCCGTCGTACCGGGACCTTGACGAAATGTTCCTCCGGCACGACTCGGTTAACCACACCCTTGAGGAGTACGTTCGCGGTGAGGTTCATACGAACACCATCGAAAACTTTTGGTCCGTCCTAAAGCGGATGCTCGGCGGGACGTATATCGCCGTGGATGCCAAGCACCTCGCCAAGTATATCGAGGAGGAAATCTTTCGGTATAACGAGCGGGAGAACACCGATGGCCCGCGCTTCGTGAAGGC
>DATKMJ010000009.1 GCA_035541935.1 Candidatus Binatia bacterium
GCGCGTCGGGTTCGACGTTCTGGCCGGCCTTCGTCGCGACGACGCCTTCGACGCTGACGCGTCCCTCCATGATGAGGCTGCGCGCCTGCGAGCGCGTGATTCCGCCGCGATCCGCGACGGCGGCGTCGAGCCTAACTTTCAGAAGGGAATCTCGTCTTCGCTCTCGTCGGCCTGGTTGCGATCGGCCGCGTCGCGGGGCTGCGGCTCGGCCATCGCCTCGTCAATCTGCGCTTGCGCGCTCTTGAGCAGCGCCTCGCACTCGCGGGCCAGCACTTTGCCCTCTTTGAACAGCTCGGTCGCGCGGTGCAGCTCGACCGTCCCGCCTTCCAGCTCCTTGACGATGGCGTCGATGCGCGCGAGCTTCTGCTCGAAGGTCTTCGGTAACCGGTCGCTCATTCTGCGTGCACCGATTCCACGCGTGCGGCAAACGTCCCGCGGCGCACCTGCGCGGCCACGGCGTCGCCGGGCGTCAGCGTCGCCGCGTCGTGCACCGCGATCCCGTCCTTCGTGACGATCGCGTAGCCACGCTCGAGCGGCCTCGTCGGATCCTCTGCGTCGAGCGCGCCCTCGCCGCGCCGTAGCCGCAGCAACGCCGACTGCAACGCGCGCTCGCCGGCGCGCGACAGCTCTCCGTCGGCACGAACGAGACCCACGCGCCAGGCACCGACGCGCGCGGCGGGGCTGAGCAGATCGATGCGGCGCTCGAGCGCGCGCGTGCGCTCGGCGCAGCGCGAGATCGACCTTCGAGCCGCGTGCTCCAGCCGAAGCACCGCCGGAGCCGACGCGCCGGCTTTTGTCGCGAGGAGCGACCGGTAACCGCGCGAGAGCGCGGCGCGGAGCGTTCGCACGCGCTCGAACGCGCGCAGCCACTCCTGCGAGAGATGCACGGCTGCCGCGGTCGGCGTCGCGAGCGCGAGATCGGCGACCTCGTCGGCGAGATGCCGGTTCTTGAGGTGCCCGAGCGCGGTAACGACGGGATGCGGCGATCGCAGAATCGCCCGCACGACCGGCTCGAGGTTGAAGGTCAGGCGATCGTCGCTCGATCCGCCGCCGCGCGTGAGCACGACGACGTCGGCCCGCGCTCGCGAGGCCTTGTCCATCGCCTCGGCAACGTCGATCTCCGCGCCCTTCCCCTGAACGCGCGTGGCGAAGAAGAGAATCTCGACGTGCGGTGCATCCGCGCGCATCCGTCCTTCGAAGTCGGCGCGGGCGTCGTCGTCGCTCGTCACGAGCGCGACGCGGCGCGGGAACGCCGGAATCTCGCGCTTTCTCGACGGATCGAAGGCGCCTTCCGCGCGGAGGCGCACGCGCAGCTCCTCGATCTGCGCGGCGAGCTTGCCCGCGCCGACGAGCGTGATCGTTAACGCGCGCAGCTGGTACGTCGAGCGATTCGGCCGGATCTCGATGCTGCCTTGCGCCCGCACCGTCAACCCCTCGCGAATCTCCGGAAAGCGCCGCGCCTCGCTGGCGAACGAGAAGCAGCCCAACACCGCTTCGCCCTCTTTGAGCGTCAGGTTGAGATTGCCGTCGCCCCAGCGCCGGATCTCGGTGATCTCGCCGACGATCGCGATGCGCTGTAACCGCGTGTGCCGCGAGATCATCACGGCGAAGCGGCGAGAAAACTCGCCGACCGAGAGTTCGAGGACGCCGTCGTCGTTCACGAGCTTACGGCGGCGCGTCGGAGGGTGACGCCGAGGGCGACGGCGGCTGCGAGGGCAGCGGCGAATCGGTGGCCTGCGCCGGAATCGCGTCGGGCGGGCTCGCATACGCGGGTGGGACCGTCGGCTGCGGGAGCGCCGCGGCCGCGCGTTGCACCGCTTCGTCTTCCTCCGCGTATGCGTCCATCGGCTTCCCGCACGAATCCGCTTCGGTTCCCTTCAGATAGTACTCGCGGCCGTGGCCGCAGTTGAGCTTTGCGACCTCGTCGGAGGGGAACGGAAAGTCGTGCGGCGGCGTACCCGCGAGCGCGGCCTTCATGAAGCGCGCCCAGATCCGCGCGGGAATGTTTCCGCCATACGACTCGACCATCGGCCTGTAGTCGTCGTTGCCGAGCCATACCGCGGCGACGAGGTCGGGCGTGTAGCCGACGAACCACGCGTCGCGGAAATCCGAGGTCGTGCCGGTCTTGCCGGCCGCGGGGCGTCCGATCACGGCATTCGGGTATCCCGTGCCGTGCTTAATCACGTCCTCGAGCATCGAGGTCATGATATATGCCGTCCCAGCGCTCACGACGTCGTTCGCCTGCGGAAAGCGATTGTCGAGCAGAACGCCGCCGAGCGAGTCCTTGACGAGGCGAAACGGCGTCGGATCTACGTGCAATCCTTGATTCGCGAGGGTGGAGTAGCCGCTGGCCTGATCGAGGACGGAGACGACCGACGATCCGAGCGCGAGCGAGAGGTTCGCTTCGAGCGGCGCGGTGACGCCCATCCGATGCGCGTAATCGATCACCCGATCGAGGCCGACGCGGTCGGCGAGCTTTACCGCGACGACGTTGCGCGAGAGCGTCAATGCCTCGCGCAGCGTGATCGCCCCGATGTAGCGATGATCGTCGTCCTGCGGCGACCAATAGGTGCCGTCGCCCATCGGGTAACTCACCGCGGTATCGTCAATGATCGTCGAGGCCGGCATGCCGGAATCGATCGCCGCCGTGTAATCGTAGATCTTGAACGACGAACCCGGTTGGCGCAGCGCCTGCCACGCGCGGTTGTACTGATTCGCTAGGGAGAACCCCGCGCCGCCGACCATCGCGAGAATCTCACCGGTCGAGGGACGCAGCACGACGATCGCCGCCTGATGCGCTCCGATGCCCTCGGCGATCGCCTGCCCCACGCCCCACGTGACGGCCTCCTGCGCGAGCTGCTGCATGCGCGTATCGAGCGTCGTGTAGACTTGCATCCCGCCCTGCTCGACCGCGCTGTCGCCGAAGAGGCGCTGCAGTTGCGCGATCGCGTAGGTCGTGAAGTACGGATACCGGTAGCCCTGCAGCCCCGAGGGCTGCGGCGGGATCAGCCCGAGCGGACTTTGGTAGGCAAGCTCGGCGTCGCCGCGAGTGATGTAGCCGCTCTCGACCATCCGGTCGAGAACGTGGCGCTCGCGGTCGCGCGCGAGGTCGAGGTTCGCGAAGGGCGAGTAATCCGACGGCGCGGCGACGATGCCGGCGAGCATCGCAGCCTGCGCGAGCGTCAGCTTCTCGACGCCGTGCCCGAAATACGTGTGGGCGGCCGCATCCACGCCGTAGGCGCCGGCGCCGAGATAGATAATGTTGAGGTAGCGCTCGAGGATCTCGTCCTTCGTGTAGTAGCGCTCGATCTCGACCGCAAGCAGCGCCTCTTGCACCTTGCGGGAGATCGAGACCTCGTCGTTGAGGAAGAGCCGCCGCGCCAGCTGCTGCGTGATCGTCGAGGCGCCCTGGAACTGCTGATGCGTCAGGTCGGCGAACGCGGCGCGCACGATGCTGCCGAAGTCTACGCCGTGGTGGACGTAAAAATTGTGGTCTTCGTTGGCGATGAAGGCCTGACGCACCATGACGGGCACGCGCGAGATCGGAACCCAGACGCGATTCTCTTTGTAGACCGCGGCGAGTTGCGTACCGTCGCGGGCGAAGATGCGCGTCGAACTGGCCGGCTGATAATCGGCCATCCGATTGATGTCGGGGAGGTTGCGCGCGTACGAGGCGACCATGCCCGCCACCGATCCCAGCGTGAAGAGGACGAGCATCAGCAGCGCGATTCCGATGCCGCGCGCGATGCGTCCGGCTCGGCCGACCTTACGTTTTTGCGTTGACAACGGCGCTGAGCACTCCGTTGACGAAACGTCCGGAGTCCTCGGTCGAGAAACGCTTCGCCAGCGCGACCGCTTCGTTGATCGCGACGGCCGGCGGCGTCTCCGGACGGCAGTGCAGCTCGAATGTAGCCATTTCCAATAAGAGCCGGTCGATCGTAGGCAGGCGTTCGATCGCCCAGCCCTCCAGGAGCGGCGTCACGACGCGATCGGCCTCTTGTGCGTATTCGAGCGTGCCCAGCGCGAGTTCCTCGACGAAGGCTCGCTGTTCCGCATCGGCGTCCTCACCGACGATCTCGCTGACCGCCTCGCGCGGCTCGCGGCTTCCGATCGCGACGGAGTAGAGCACCTGCAGCGCCTGTTCGCGCGCGACGCGGCGAGTCATCGCCGCGCCGCCCGCGCCGCCGGCGCCGCCGCGCTCTTCTCACGCAGCGATGCGAGATAGTTCGGCATGAACTCGACGTCGTAGCGCCCTTTTCGGAATGCGGGTGCGGCGAGGATCTCGAGGCAGACGCCGATCGTCGTACTGACGCCCTCGACGAGCGTCTCGCGCAGCGCGCGCTCCATCCGCGCGATCGCGACGTCGCGCGTGTCGCCGAACGCGACGACCTTGGCGATCATCGAGTCGTAGTACGGCGGAATGGACGCGCCGGCATAGAGGTGCGTGTCGACGCGGATTCCGGGCCCGCCCGGGAAGACGAGTTTCGAAACCGTCCCCGCGGCGGGCGCGAAGTTGTTACGGGGATCTTCGGCGTTGATCCGGCACTCGATCGCGTGGCCTCGCGAGGCGAGGTCGCGCTGGACGTAGCCGAGCTGCTCGCCCGAGGCGATGCGAATCTGCTCCTTGACGAGATCGATGTTGTAGACCATCTCGGTGACGGGATGCTCGACCTGAATTCGCGTGTTCATCTCCATGAAGTACGCGTCGTCGCCCGCGACGAGAAACTCGATCGTCCCCGCGTTCGTGTACCCGACCCCGCGCGACGCGCGCAGCGCCATCTCGTGGAGCTTGTTGCGCGTCCGGTCGTTGAGATTCGGGGCGGGCGTCTCTTCGATGAGCTTCTGATGCGCGGGTTTCTGAATCGAGCAGTCGCGCTCGCCGAGGTGAACGATGGTTCCGAACTCGTCGCCGAGCACTTGCACCTCGACGTGGCGCGGCGAGCGAATCAGCCGCTCGGCGTAAACGCGCCCGTCCTTGAAGCTCGCCTCGGCTTCCGCGGTCGCTCCCGCGAAAGCCCGCGGCAACTCGCTCGCGTCGTTGACGACGCGCATGCCGCGCCCGCCGCCGCCGGCCGTCGCTTTGAGCAGGAGCGGATAGCCAATCTTCTTCGCCGCGTCGCGCGCCTCTTCGACCGAGCCGAGCACTTCGCTGCCCGGCGTCGTCGGCACGCCGGCCTCGCGGACGACGCGCTTCGCCGATGCCTTGTCGCCCATGAGCGCGATGACGCTCGGCTTCGGCCCGATGAACGTGAGCCCGTGATCGGTGCAGATCTCGGCAAAGCGCGAGTTCTCCGCCAAGAAGCCGTAGCCGGGATGGATCGCATCGCAGTTGGTGACGAGCGCGGTCGAGATGATGTTCGGAATGTTGAGATACGAGCGGCCCGCCGGACCCGGACCGACGCAGAAGGCTTCGTCGGCCTGGCGCACGTGCAGCGAGTCGCGGTCCGCCTCGGAGAAGATCGCGACCGTGCGAACGCCGAGCTCTTGGCAGGCCCGGTTGATACGGAGCGCGATCTCGCCACGATTGGCGATCAATACCTTGCGAAAGATGTCAGCCGCTCCGTGCGATCAGAAAGAGGGGTTGGCCGTACTCGACCGGCGTTCCGTCGGCGACGGGCATCGAGACGAGGCGGCCTGCGCCCATGCTGTGCACCGGCGTGCGAATGCCGAGCGCCTCGATGTAACCCAGCTCGCGGTCGGGCTCGACGAGATCGTCGACGATCGGCGCGGGACGGCTCAGATGAAAGATTCCGACGAGATCGGCTTTGACCGAGTCGACCCGCGCGGCCGTCGCACCAGCCGTCGCCGGTTCGGCCGCCGCGCGCTCGCGACGATTCGCGGGGATGCCGGCCACCTCGATCTCGTCGCCCTCGCGAGCGATTCGCACGCGCACCGCGTCGGTCTCCGCGAGAAACTGCGCGAGCGCACGTACGCGTTCGGCCGCGTCGAGCGATCGTTCTTCCGGCATGGTCGTTACGAGTTCGCGCTCGACGGCGACGACCCCCGCGAGCTCCGACGAATCCAACGCGTCGCGCAGCGGTTCGAAGCGAGCGTCTACCTCGGCCAAGGGAACGAGCACGAAAGCGCGCTCGCGCAGACGCGGATGCGGAACCTGTAAGCCGTCTTCGTCGACGCGCAGGTCGTCGTAGAGCAGCAGATCGAGGTCTACGACGCGCGGCCCCCAGCGTTCGCCCGGCACTCTCCCCATCGCCCGCTCGATCGTCTGCAGCCGCTCGAGCAACGCGCGCGGCGTCAGCCGCGTCTCCACGACGGCGACGGCGTTGACGAACGCGGGTTGATCGCGCACTCCCCACGGCTGAGTTTGAAAGAGCGACGATCGCGCGACGACCGCTCCCGCGCCGCCGAGCGCGGCGATCGCGCCTTCGACCGTCGCGATTCGATCGCCGAGATTCGCGCCGATGCCGACGTAGGCGCGATGCGCCGTCACGAACGCGCCGTGTAGGCCGGATTGCCGCGCGCGAGCGTTATCGAAGGCGTCGCGCCCCCGAGGATGCCCGGCTTGCCGATCGTGATCTCGGCGGCGGCGACGCGCCGATCCTCGAAGACGATCTCGAGCAGCGAGGCCGCGAGCCGTTCGAGCAGCGCGTGCGACTCGGTCCCGACCGCGCGCACGATCCTTTCGTGAAGCGCCGCGTAATCGAGCGTCTGCGAGAGATCGTCGCTGCGCGCGGCGGCGCTCAGGTCAATCTCGACGCTGAGGTCTATCGCAAACGGCTGGCGCCGCTCGCGTTCGCCTGCGTCGGCGCCGTGGCGCCCGTACGCACTGATGCCGCGCAGCGTTATTCTGTCCATCGTTGCGGCCTCCAACCGCGCACGACCGCGTCCGCCACCGCGATCGCGTCGCGCGCCGCGGCGACGTCGTGAACGCGAACGACGTCGATGCCGGCGCGAACGGCGAGCGCGGTCGTCGCAACCGTGCCGTAGACGCGATCGGCCGGCTCCCGCCCGGTGAGCTTGCCGATCGTGGACTTGCGCGAGGCTCCGATCATCGTCGGAAATCCGAGCGCGACGAGGCGCTCGAGCGATCCGAGCACCTCGAGGTTCTGATCGGCCGTCTTTCCGAAGCCGATGCCGGGATCCAGGACGATGCGCTCGCGCGCGATGCCGCGCTGCATCGCGCGCCGCGCGCACTCGTCGAGATAGCGCAGCACCTCGTCCATCACCGGGACGTCGTACCGCGTCGTCGCCTGGTTGTGCATCGCGACGACGGGCATCGAGAGCTCGGCGGCGACGTCGAGCAGTTCGTCCGAAGCGCCCCAGACGGAGTTGACGGCGTCCGCGCCCGCGGCGCGCGCGGCGCGCGCCACCTCGGGCTTATACGTGTCCACCGAGATCGGCGCGTTCGGAAGCTGCGAACGAATCGCCGCGATGACCGGCGCGATCCGCGCGATCTCGACGGCGGCGGCGACCGGGCGATGACCGGGGCGCGTCGACTCGCCGCCGACGTCCAAGACGTCGGCGCCCGCCTGCCATTGCGCTATCGCGTGGCGCGCCGCCTCGGCGGGCGTCTCGATTCCGTCGCCCGAGAACGAGTCGGGCGTCACGTTGACGATCGCCATGACGTAGGTGCGAGCGCCCCACGTCAGACCATCGAAAGCACGTACCATTCGCGCAATCCCGCGACGACGAACGTGGAGCCGGTGACGACGACGACGTCGTCTATCTCGGCCGTCCGCCTCGCGACCGTCACCGCCTCGATCGGATCGCGGACCGCGCGCCCCCACGTGCGCAGCGACTGCGCCATCGCCGCGAGACGCTCGGGCGCAATCGCTCGCCGCCCTCTCGCTTCGAACGAGGTGAAGGTGAACGTCGAAGGGAGCGAGGCGAGCGCCTCCACGATTCGCAGCGCGTCCTTGCTCTCTCCGATCGCGACGACGTAGTGGACGCGGCGCCCGGGAAAGCTCTCGCGCAGCGACGCGACGAGCGATTCGGCCTTCTCCGCGTTGTGCGCGATGTCGAAGACGACGACGGGATTTCGCGAGACGAGCTCCATGCGTCCGGGGATCGTCAACTGCGCGAAGCCGCGGGCGATCGCCTCGAGACTCGGCCGCAGCGCCGCACCGAGTTGGTCGAGCACCGCGACTGCCGTCGCCGCGTTCGCCCGCTGAAAGACCCCCAAGACCCCAAGCCGGAGCGAGAAAGCTCCGCGCGCGCACTCGACGTGCAGCACCTGCTCGCCGAAACGCTCGCTCTCGCCGGCGCGGACGCGCACGCTCTCGGCGACGCGCACGACGGGCGCGCCGACCTCGGCCGCGTAGCGCTCGATCACCGCGCTCGCAGCCGGCGGAACCGCAGCGACCACGAGCGGCACGCCGGCCTTCGCGATTCCCGCCTTCTCGAGCGCGATCTCCTCGATCGTATCGCCGAGCACGTCGGTGTGATCGAAGCCGACCGAGGTGATCGCCGCGACCTGCGGCTCGACGACGTTGGTTCCGTCGAGGCGGCCGCCGAGGCCGACCTCGATGACGGCTACATCCACGCGCTCCTGCGCGAAGTAGAGAAACGCCAGCGCGAGCAAGGTTTCGTAATAGGTGGGGCGTCCGAATCGGGCCGTCGTCCGTTCGATGGCGGGAGTCATCGCGTCGAGCACCGCCGCGAAGCGATCGGGCGCGATCGCGGCGCCGTCGATGCGGGCGCGCTCGGTCATCGAACGAAGATGCGGCTTCGTGTGGAGCCCCGTCTTGCGGCCGGCGGCGCGCAGCGCGGCGGCGATCATCGTCGCGGTCGAGCCTTTACCGCTCGTTCCGCCGACGTGAATCGTCGGATAGGCGAGATGCGGATCGCCGAGCTCGCTCAGGAAGGCGCGGATCCGGTCGAGCTTGTACGAAGTGCGCCGCGAGACGACTTCGTCGATCGTGCCGAGCAGATAGGCCTCGGCCTGCTCGTACGTCGCGATTGGGTTCATCCGTCGGCGACTCGATCGGCGAGCAGCTCGAGGGCGTGCGGGAGCACCGGCAGAATCACGTCGAGCGACTCCGCGACGGCCCGCGGGCTTCCCGGCAGGTTGACGATCAGCGTGCGATCGCGGACGCCGGCCATCGCGCGCGAGAGCATCGCGCTCTTGACGTGCGCGATCGACGCGGCGCGAATCGCTTCTGCAATGCCGGGCACTTCGTAATCCACGACCGCCGCCGTCGCCTGCGGCGTCCGGTCGCGCGGGCCGAGGCCGGTGCCGCCGCTCGTGATGACGAGATCGGCCGCTCTGGAGTCGGCGAGATCGATCAACTCGGCTTGAAGCGCGGCCGGATCGTCGGGGAGCACGCGCTCGCGTACGATCTCGTAGACGCCGCCGAGCAGCTCTTTCATCACCGGAATGCACGCGTCGGCGCGGCGTCCGGCCGCGGCGCGATCCGAGAGAACGATCAGCGCGGCCTTAAAGCTCACGCGCCACGCGCGCGGTCGAACGGGCCGCTCTTTCCGCCGCGTTTGCTGACGAGGCGCACCGCTTCTACGGTGATGGATTTGTCGAGCGCTTTCGACATGTCGTAGATCGTCAGCGCCGCGATCGCGGCCGCGACCATCGCCTCCATCTCGACGCCGGTGCGCGCGCTCGTTCGCGCCTCGGCTTCGACGCAGAGCGCGCCGTCGCGCTGCCAATCGAACCGGACGTCTACGCTGCTCAGCGGTATCTGGTGCGCGAGCGGAATCAATAGCGCCGTCTGCTTCGCGGCCGCGATGCCGGCAATCTGCGCGGCCACGAACGCATCGCCTTTCGGCAGCGTTGCCGCCTGCAAGGCCTTGCGCGCGGCGGGACTCATGCGCACGAGCGCTTGCGCGCGAGCCGAGCGCGCCGTCACCTTCTTGGCGGAGACGTCGACCATCGCGACGCTGCCGTCGCGCGCGACGTGGGTCGGTCTCACCGGGGCGCGCTCTGGAACCGGGCCCAGATCAGGCAGAGCAGCGCGAGAGTCCACAGGACGACGAGGTGCGTGACGTGATGGGGATGCGCCGTTCCCGACTCGGTGAATAGGTTGAGTCTCCCCATCCCGTACAGGATGCCGGCGACGAAGAAGACGACGGCCAAGACGATCGCGACGACTCTCATGTGATCAGCCCCTTTCGAGCGAGGAACAAACAGATTGCGCCGACGACGACGCAATACCATCCGAACGGCCGCAGATCGTTCGACCGGAAGTAACGCGTCAGAAAGGCGACCGAGAGATAGGCGGCGACGCCGGCCAGGATGCCGCCGAGTATCGCCTGCACCAAGACGACGTGCGCGCCGGGCGCAAAGAGCTTCGGCACCTCGAGCAAACCGGCCGCGAGAATGACCGGCGTCGCGAGCAAAAACGAGAATCGCGCCGCGTCCTCGTGGTCGAGGTCGCAGAGCAGGCCGGCCACCATCGAGATGCCCGAGCGCGAAATCCCAGGGAGCAGCGCGAAGGCCTGGGCGACGCCGATCGCGAGGCTGGCCGGATAACTCAGCGCTTCGATCGGCTCGGAACCGCGGCCGGTCGCACGTTCCTGACGGCGGCGCAACGCCTCGCCCGCGAACATCACGAGGCCGTTGACGAAGAGAAAGGCCGCGGCCGGCGCCGGCGAGCCGAAGAGCCGCCTGACCGGCGCTTCGAAGATCAACCCGAGTATTCCGACGGGAATCGTCGCGACGACCAGCCGCCACCCGAGCCGCTCGTCGGCGCTATCGCCAAGCTTGCCGCGGACGACGCTCGCGACGAGCGCGCGCGCGATCGCATACCATTGCGCGCGATAGAAGATCAGGAGCGCGAGCGCGGTGCCGAGATGGAGCACGACGACGAAGGCGAGAAACGACGGGCTCGACCGGTTCACGTTCTGCCAGTGCAGGACCGCGGGAACCAAGATCGTGTGGCCGAGGCTCGAGACCGGAAAGAGCTCGCTGACGCCCTGCAATACGGCGAGCGCGAGCGCTTGCGCGAGCGTCACGGTCTCACCACGCGACGAACTTCACGCTAAAATTATACGCGCTTGCAACGGGTTTGCAATCGTGCAAGGCGGGCGAGTAGCGCGCGTCGCGCGCCATCGAGACGGCGACGAGATCGAGCGACGAGTCCCCGCTGCTCTGCTTCACGCTCGCATCGGTCACTTGACCCGTGGCGTCGATCGCCACGTTCACGACGGTGGTGCCGCTCGCTCCCGAGGCGCGAGCATCCACGGCAATCTGCGGCGGGGGCGGCGTCTCGAGGACCGCCGCATCGGCGTTTGCCCGAACGCACCCGTTCGCGGTTGCGGCGGGCTGCGGCGTTGCCGTCGGCGCCGGGCTCTCCGCGGAACTTCCGCTCGATGCCGGCCCGGGGCCGGTGCTCGCAATGGGTTTTGCCGAACTGACGACGCGGGGCGACGGCGTTCGTTTCGGGCGCGGCGGCGGTGTGGGCACCTTCGTCACGGCGATCGTCGCCGGGCGATGCTCGATCGAGACGACCTCGGCTTGATTCTCAGGCGTCGGCTGCGGCGGGTGGAGAATGAACGCGACGATGAGATGGACGAGCAGCGAGAGCGCAAACGCAATAAGGAGCAGACGCGGAGCGCGTTTCATGGCTCATTGCGCGCGGCGGGGCCGGTACGCCTAATCGGGCTGGAAGTCGACGCGGAAGAGATAGTCACCCGTCGTCGGCTGGCAGTCCACGAGTTTCGGCGCGTACGTCGATTCGCGCGCCGCGCGCAGGGCTGCCTGATCGATCGACATGTTGCTCGAGGTCTTGTAAATCTTCGCGTTGACGAGGTTGCCGCTCGGGCCGACCGTCACTTCGACCTGGACGGTGACTTCGCCGAGCCCGAGATCTTTTGCCGACTCGGGATACTCGGCTTGCGCGGCGTTCGTCACCGTCGCGTCGACGTTCGGATTCGGGCACGCCGGTTTCGGAGTTCCGGCCGCCGGCGCCGCGGTGCCTTCGCCTGCGGGCTTGCCTTCCTCGCTGCCGGTCTTTGGCTGCGCGTGGGTGTCCTCGACCGTTCCCGACGCCGCGTGGCTGTGCTGCTGCACGAGATTGACCTTCAACTTCGGTTGCTCGACGGGCTGTTTCGGCGGCGGCGTCGCCTGCGGATTCGGCGTCGGCGTCGGCGGGGGCGTCGGCGTGGGCGGCGGCGGGGTCGGAATGCGCACCTTGATCTTGCGCGTCTGCGAGATCTTCTCGACCTCTTGCTCTTCGTGGTGCTGCGCGAAGTTCGGCATGACCGAACCGATCACCAAGTGCACGATCAACGAGATCACGAAGGCCACGCCGATAAAGCTTCGGACCCGTTCCCCGGTCGTGATGTACGGTGATCCGCCCTTTGCCATCGCTTACTGCGTCACACCTTCGGGCGTGCCTTGCACGTGGTTGGCGAGACCGAAATCGGTGAGGTTGACGGATTTCGCCGCGTCCATCAACTGCAGGATGATGCCGTAGGTGGCCTTGGGATTCGCCTTGATGATGACGCTCTTGAACTTATGGTCGGTCGCGTCTTGGAGCTGACCGAACGCGGCCTTCGCGTCGGCGATCGAGACTTGATTCGAGCCGATCTGAATGTGGTCGTTCTCGTCGACCATGACGACGATCTGCGACGGCTGCACTTTCTCTTTGTTGTAGGCGTCGGGCAGCTTCGGCTCTTTGGTAACCGATGCGAGAATGATGAAGATGATGAGGAGAACCAACAACACGTCCGTGAACGGGGTGATGTTGATCGTCGACATTACCTCATCTTCGCCACCGCCGGTGGAAACGGCCACGTTCGTTAAACCTCCCTTTACGAGGTGACGAAGCCGACGTCTTCGAGGCCGGCCTGCTTCGCCGCGTCGAGGATGCGAATGATCACGCCGTACGGAGCCTTCGCGTCGGCAACGACCGCCACGTGATGGCGCGGCTTCTTCTTCGACACGTCGTACATCACGCGGTAGACGCCGGTCGTATCCGTGCGGACGCCGTCGACGAAGATCACGCCCTTATTGTTGACGTCGACTTCGATGTCGTTCTTGTTCTTGTGCTCGGTCGAGCTGTTGGGGTTCTTGTTCGGCAGCTCTTTCTCGAAGCCGGGCGGCGCGACGAGCGCGGCGAGGATCATGAAGATGATCAGCAGGACCAACAGCACGTCCGTGAACGGCGTGATGTTGATCTCCGCCATCACCTCTTGGTCTTGCTGCGACGAGAGGAGCGACACGATCGAGCCCTCCGGGTACCTTTACTTACGCGCCGGCCTTGGTCGGCTGATACAGGTCCGTCGGAATCGGTGCGCCGGTGTTGTGGAAGTGCAGCATCTCGGCGAGCTGGTTGGCGGCAACGATCATCTCTTGGTTATAGTTCTTGATCCGCGACTTGAAGAAGTTGAAGAAAACCACTGCGATGACGGCGATAATCAGACCGGTCGCCGTGGTGATCAACGCTTCGGAGACGCCTGCGGCAACGACGGCCGGCGTCGAGTTGCCCTTCAGAGCGATGTCTTGGAAGGCCCGGATGATGCCGAGCACCGTTCCGAAGAGACCGACGAAGGGGGCGATGACGGCGATCGTGCCGATGATCGCCAGGTTGCGTTCGAGCGAGTTCAAGTGCTCCATCAACGCGATCGAGAGCGCGTCGGTGATGTCGGCGCGATTCTTCTCTCCGCGGCGAAGCCCGAACTCCAGGATCCTCGGAAGCATCCCTCGGTTCTTCTTACAGACGTCGATCGCGCCGTTGAGGTCGTCCGACGAGACCTTCGCTCCGATCTGACGCAGCAGACCCTTGGTGTCCGAGTGCTGCATCTGAAAGAAAACGAGGCGCTCGATGACGACCGCGAGGCCCACGATCGAGATGAGCAAGAGCAGCCACATATCCCAGCCGCCCTGCTGCATGAGACCCATAAATCCGGAAAACACGGCGTTCACGACCCTCCACTGGCGATTGTTCCGCGGCGACCTGCCGCCCCGTGAGGGCGAGCCATTGGCCTACCCCCGTCTAAAGTCCTGTTGCAGTTAGGAAGGTCTGATTTACTCCGCCTCATCGTCCCTCGGGCCTCATGTACCGTCGTAAACTTCGGCCTTCGGCTCCTCGATCCGGAGTAGATCAGTCCTTCCTTAGTTTTAGCCTCCCGGTGGGGCGGAAGCGCCGCCCTTCAGGTTATTTTTGACGAACGTTTCGATCTGCAGCGCGAGCGCGTCGTCGCCCTCCGCTCTGGCTTGCTGGTCGGCCTTGTCGAGCGCAGCGGACGCCTTGGTCTTCGTACCGTCGTCGTGACTGGCAGCCCATTGCCCGGTCAACGCTATCCCCTCGGCGAAGTTCGCGGCCGCGTCGTTCGGTTTGATGGCGAGCGCCTTATCGGCATATGCTTGCATCTGTTTGTAATCCGGTTTCGCGCTCCGTGCTACTGCAAACGCTGCAAGGGTGTTCGCTGTGACGGAGATGCTCGGGTCGCCGAGGGCGGCTGCTTGGTCGAAGTCGGCCAGCGCCGTCGTCGTATCCTTGGCTTCGACCGCCGCGTTGCCGGCCTTGATCAGGCTCGCGCCCATGGATTGGGCGCCGGCCGTGCTGTTCGGGTCGAGTTGCTTGATCTGCGCCGCCATCGTTTGCGCGCCGGCCGTGTCGTGATTGGCCAGGTAGGCCTGCATCAGTTCGGCGTCGATGTTGATCTTCGAGGCCGTCGGAATCTTCGGATCGGAGGCCGCCGCGCTCTGCGCGGCCTTCAGCGATGCGAGGGCCGCCTCGTTGTCGCCGTTGGCGAGTTGCGCGACGCCGAGCGCGAAGCGCGAGTTCGAGTTCGGCTCGAGCGCCATCGCTTTGTTTGCGTAGGCGAGCGCCCCGGTCGGGTTGCTCTGCGCCTCCTTCACGGCGGCGGCTGCAAAGCTTCCGGCCGCGGCGGGCTTGAATTGCGTTCCGATCGTGCCGACTTTATCGAAGGCCGACGCCGCGGTCGCAAAGTCGTTGCTGTCGTACGCCGCGATGCCGAGCATCTGGCGCAGCGAGTCGTCGCCCGGCGAGTTGAGGAGTTCCGCTTGCGCCTTCGCTTTCGCGGCCGAGTAATCGCCCTTGCGAATCAGCGCGGCCACTTGACTCGCCGCCGCGCTCTGCGCGCCCGACGGAACGCTGCTGCCTTCGCTCGCCGCGTTCGCAACCGACTTTCCGTTGAACTTCAGCGTGAAGTCGTAGAACGAGACGACCGGCGTCGTGCCGCGATGCGCCGGCCGATAGGTTGAGTTCTGCGCGAGGTCCATCGCCGCGTCGTTGTCCGCGGGATTGGTCGAACGTATCACCTTAATCGCCTTGTGCGTGCCGTCGGCATTGACTTGAACCTGCACGACGACGGTGCCGCTGCCGGCGATCGGTTTGGTGGTCTTACCTTGCGCGATCAGCTTTGCCGGAACGAATTCGTTGGCGTACTGCGCGAGCGCCGGGAGTGCGGCGAACGCAACGAGCGCGGCCGCGACCGGCGCGACGATTCGAAAGCGAGTCTTCATGAGAGTTTGGTACGAGGCGATTGCGCCGTCGGCCTGCGGTGGCGTTCGAGCGCCGCGCGCTCTCTGACGGTGAGCGGCCGAACGTGGCCGGCGGCCAAGCCGCCGAGCCGCAACGGCCCGAAGCGCGTCCTGGTGAGCTCGAGCACGGGGTGGCCCAGCGCCTCGAACATCCGGCGCACTTGGCGATTGCGTCCCTCGTGGATGGTCACGTCCACGACGCTGCGATCGCGCCGCACGGCGACGACGCGCACCTTCGCGGCCGCGGCCCGCGCGTCGTCGAGCGTGACGCCCCGGTTCAAACGGCGCACGTCCTCCGCGGAGAGCCGGCCGGCGATCTCCGCTCGATAGGTCTTATCGACGCCGAAGCGCGGATGGAGCAGACGGTGGGCAAGTTCGCCGTCGTCGGTGAGCAAAAGCGCCCCCGACGTCTGGTAATCGAGGCGACCGACCGGAACGACGCGCGGCCGGCCGGCGATGAGGTCGGCGACGGTGCGCCGCCCCTGCGGGTCGTGCATCGTCGTCACGACGCCGAGCGGCTTATTCAGTAAGAGATAGGTGGCTTCGGCCGGCGGTTCGACGAGTTTCGCGTCCACCTCGACGCGATCGCCGGGGCGCACGAGGGTTCCCAGCATTCGAACGGTGCTGCCGTTGATGGAGACGCGGCCGGCGGCGATCAACTCGTCGGCGCGCCGTCGCGCCGCTACGCCGGCCTGCGCCAGGTATCTGTTGAGCCTAGTACTTTCCGTTGTCCTCGTACCCGCGATTCATCGAGAGCGCTTCCTTGGTGACGGACTGCAGGAACTCTTCGTTCGTGCGAGTCTGCGCCATCTTATCGAGGATGATCTCGGTGATGTCGCCGGTATTGAGCACCGCGGTCGCGCGACGCAGCATCCAGATCTTGCGCATCTCGTCGGGCGAGAGCAGCAGTTCTTCGTGGCGCGTGCCGGACCGCTTGATGTCGATCGCCGGGAAGACGCGCGATTCGGCGAGCTTGCGGGTGAGGTCGATCTCCATGTTGCCGGTGCCTTTGAACTCTTCGAAGATGACGTCGTCCATCTTCGAACCGGTCTCGATGAGCGCGGTCGCGATGATCGTGAGCGAGCCGCCCTCTTCGATCTTGCGCGCCGCGCCGAAGAAACGCTTCGGCTTATGGAGCGAGGCCGTGTCGAGGCCGCCCGAGAGCGTGCGTCCCGAACTGGCGACGGTTTGGTTGTAGGCGCGCGCGAGCCGCGTGATCGAGTCGAGGAGAATCACGACGTCCTTGCCGAGTTCGACGAGACGCTTGGCGCGCTCCATCGTCAATTCCGCGACCGTCGTGTGGTTCTCGGGATGCTCGTCGAACGTCGAGGCGACGACGTCGCCGTCGATCGTGCGCTGCATATCGGTGACCTCCTCGGGACGCTCGTCCACGAGGAGCGCGATGATGTGCGCGTCCGGATGGTTGATCGAGATCGAGTTCGCGATGTTCTTTAGAAGGGTCGTCTTGCCGGCTTTCGGAGGCGAGACGATGAGGGCACGCTGCCCTTTGCCGATCGGCGAGAAGAGATCGATGACGCGCGTCGAGAGCTGCGTCGAGCGCACCTCGAGCTTGAAGCGCTCTTGCGGGTAGATCGGCGTTCCTTTTTCGAAGGTGCGCCGTCCCTTGATCGCTTCGGGATCCAGATCGTTGACTTTATCGACGCGAATGAGGCCGAAGTACTTCTCGCTCTCTTTCGGCCGGCGCGCTTGGCCCTCGACCATGTCGCCGCGCCGCAGTTCGAAGCGCCGGATCTGCGTCTGGCTGACGTAGATGTCGTCGTTGCCGACGTAGTAACCGGCTCGGCGTAAGAAGCCGTAGCCCTCGGGGAGAATGTCGAGGATCCCGCTCGCCATCTCGATGCCGGAGCGCGCGATCTGCGCCTGCACCAGCTGCGCGACGATCTCGTCCTTCTTCAGTTTGGCGGGGTTAGCGATCTCGACTTCGAGTTCTTTCGCGAGATCCAACAGCTCGGTCTTCGTCTTCTCGTTCAGTTGCGCTTCGCCGATGATCGGCGGCACTTCCACCTGCGGCAGTTGATCGTGATAGACTCCCGGGTGCTGCGGGAAGTGATGACGGCGGCGTGAGCGCCGGCGGCGTCCTCGATCTTGGTTGGGGCGATGTTCGGTTTGCAGAAGAGTAATCTCTCTCTAGGTTCGTTCGCGCCAAGCTTCGACGATCGAGGGCGAGGCGGGGCTGCCGTCGCGATCAGACCGGGGGCGGGAACGTGAGGATGTCAATAGGGCGTCGCGGGCTGTCAATAACGACGGCACTCGCAACGCCCACACTATAGCACAGGGCAACGGGGGGTTCAAGCCAGGTTCAAGCGAGAAGGTCCGCTGACGTAGGGGCTCCCAGCGGCATAGAACCGCAGTCGACGCTCCGCAGCCGATGTGACGCCGATGCGAGGACTGCGGCGCACGCGCATCGGTTGCTTGCCCGCATCGCCCAGCCAGAGACGCTTGTCGGCGAAGAGATCGACCCCGTCGAGCGCGCGATCGATGTCGAGCGCGCTGCAGAGCCGGCCCGGACCGCGACAAAGGTCGCGTTCTCGATCGGTTTCGCGTCGCGCTTGCATGATCGGGAGACCGTGGATCGGCTCGAGCGCGCGCACGAGAACGCCGGCTCCCTCGCCGTCGCGCTCGCTCGAGAGATTGAAACAGTAATACATGCCGTAGATCAGATAGACGTAGGCGCGATGCGGCGGACCGAAGAGCGTCGCATTGCGGCGGCTCTTCCCGTTAAAGGCGTGGCAGGCGGGATCTCCCGGAAGGTAGGCCTCGGTCTCGACGATTCGCCCGGCAACCCTGCCCTGCGCGCTCTCGCGCACGAGGATGCGGCCGAGCAATGCGCGCGCCAGCGGCTCCGTCTCGATCGGTAGATCCCCCGGCGTAAGCCGGGCGAGCTTCATGCAGCCAGGTTCAGCGCCACTTCGGCTCGCGCCCTTTGCGTGAGCTCGTCGGTGGAACCCGCTTGCACGCTAAATGCTGCGAGCGAGTTGAGAGAGCACCGCAGGCCGACGTACGCGAGCGCAAGGCGTTCGGAGACGCCGTTGCCGGTGGTAACCTCGTTCGCGAAGTCGGCGTCGCCGAGGACGAAACGCAGACTGCGAAGGCCGCGCTTCGAGAGGGCGCGCACGATCGCGGTGAGAGCGGCGTATCCGATAGCCCGCTCGCACGGCGCGCGTTTGCCGATACGGAAACCGACCCGCAACAGGCGGCGCGATCGGGGGCCGGTCAGCCGCGCGTAAGCGAGCCCGTTGCCGCGCTCGTCCGCCGCGTAGCCGACCGATGCCTCGACGGCCGAATCCGTACCACCCCTGGTCCTTGCCATTTCATCGACCTCTTGCTCCTATTTTAAATCGAACGTATGTTCGAGGTCAAGCAATGCAAGCCGGTCGGATCAGGCTTTCGTAGACCCCGAGGATGCGGTCGAGTTGGGCCGCCACCGAGAAGCGCCGCGCGGCCTCGCGGGCCGCCCGGGCGGCTTCGTCCGGTGGCCCCTCGGGCATCGCCTCGAAAGCGGCGGCGAAGGCCTCGGGCGCCGCCGCGACGAGACTGCCCGCCTCCCCGAGGACGTCGCGGTTCTGCGGGCACTCCGCCGCGATCACCCGGAGCCCGGCCGCAAGCGCCTCGGCCAAGACTAGCCCCTGCGTCTCGGTCGTGCTCGACATCGCGAACGCATCGGCGCTCGCGTAAAGATCGGGTAACTCGTTCTGCGAGACGAAGCCGAGGAAACGCGTGCGATCCGCCACGCCCAGCGCGGCGGCGCGCGCCTCGAGATCGGCGCGGGAAGGTCCGTCGCCGGCGACCGCGAGTTTCAGCCTTTCGTCGCGTGCGGCGGCGAGCCCGGCGAGCAACAGCTCGACGTTCTTCTCCTTCGCGAGACGGCCGACGGAGAGGATCAGGCGATCGCCGGGCTCCGCGCCCGCGCGCAGACGCAGCGCTGCGTTGCGTCGTCCCGCGCCGAACGCCGCGACGTCGATGCCGCTCGGCACGACCTCGATGCGCGCGGTGACGCCGATCTCGCGGAGCCGATCCGCCATCGCCGGCGTCGGAACGACGACCGCGTCGGCGAGATTGGCAAAGGCGCGGGTCAACTGTGACGCGGCATACTGCGTCGCGCGCCGTTCGAACGGAACGTAATGCGCGTACGCTTCGAGCTGCGTGTGATACGTATAGACGAGCGGCATGCCGTAACGGCGCGCGTACCGCGCACCCATCCATCCCGTGACGAACGGCGAGTGCACGTGGACGAGCGATAATCGTTTGATGACGCCGTTGAGATTGCGTCTGCTCACGAGCGGGAGCGTCAGGCGGTAGGCTGTGCTCGTCGGCAACGGAAGCGACGGCATTCGAAAGACCGGACCATCGGCTTCCTCGTAGCCGGGCATCCGCGGGGCGAAGCAATACACATCGTGACCGCGGCTTCGCAGGCCGGCCGCGAGCGTCTCGACCGACGCCACGACTCCGTTGACGACCGGGCGGTAGATCTCGGTGAAGAACCCGATCCGCAGACGCTCCATTCGAAGCCTCATTTCGCTCCTCGCGCGCCGGAGCCCGGCGAGAGGAACACCCTTCCGCTCTGCGACTTAGAACATATTCGGGGCTCGAAAAGGGTATGGTATAGTGCGCGAGTTACTAGATGAGCCTGCCGGTAAGGATAGTAAGCAGGCTATCAGCGCTGGCGTTAGACCGGATCCGTCATCCCGCGGCCGCGTACGCCGCTTCCTCCAAACCATACGACCCGCTCGCCATCGTTCGCTCTCTGCGCGGTGTAGATCGCAGCCTTGAGGCGGGTCGAGAGAAGAAAGGAACATCGGGTTGATAGGACGTCTCCTGAGCGCCGCATTCGTCGTCGCCGTACTCAGCATCAATTGGGCCGCAGCCGCTCCGGCCTCGGATCCCGTCACGCACGTGACGTGGCACTCCGACGGCACCCTGACCTGGGAACGGGTCGAGCGCCGCCCGATTCGCCCGGCGACGATCCATCGGCTGTCCGACGGCATCGAGCTCGGACGCTCGAAGGTCGTCGCGGCCGGAACGAACGGCGTCATGGAAGTCCGCGTCCGCTACGCACAGCGTAACGGCGGCCCGGTGCACCAATCCGTTCTCTCGAAGACCGTCATTCGCGGCGCGCATCCGCGCGTCGTCGCCGACGGAATTGGCAATGCCTCGCTCGCGGCCTTCGAGGCGCACGGCATCACGCACATGGGCCTCGTCGTACGCGGCGCGATGCAGATGCTCGCGACCGCATACACCGCCGACTGCGCCGGATGCGGCGGCATGACGGCGCTCGGCCGGCGCGCCGGATACGGGATCGTCGCGGTCGATCCGCGCGTGATCCCGCTCGGAACGCGGCTCTACATTCCCGGCTACGGCCTCGCGGTCGCCGGCGATACCGGCGGCGACATCGTCGGCCGGCGCATCGATCTCGGCTTCGACTCACTGCGCGGCGCCGTGCTCTTCGGCCGGCGCGACATCACGGTCTATCAGCTCAAGTAGCGTAGAATAGCGGGGTGTCCACTCCGCGCCGCCTGCTCAAGCAATTCGGAATACGCCCGCGCAAGCGTTACGGCCAGAACTTTCTGGAGAACGCCGGCGCCGCGCGCGCCGTCGCGCGCCTCGCACTCGAGGGCGCCGCCGCGCAAACCCCCGTCTTCGAAATCGGCGCCGGAACCGGCGCGCTGACGCTCGCGCTGCTCGAAGCCGGTGCGAACGTCACGGCACTCGAGGTGGATCCGGCGCTCGTCGCGGTGCTTCGCTCGCAAGAGGAACTGGCGCGCGCCGAGATCCTCGAAGGCGACGCGCTCGAGTTCGATTATCGAGCGTGGGCGGCCGGCCGGCGATGGCGCGTCGCCGCTAACTTGCCCTACAACGTGGCGACGCCGGTGATGCTGCGCCTCATCGAGATGGAGGATGGCCCGGAGACGCTGACCGTCACGATTCAGAAAGACGTCGCGGATCGTCTCGTTGCGAAACCCGGAACCGCCGCGTACGGCAGCCTCTCCGTCGCCGTGCAATACGCGATGATCGTGGAGCCGGCGTTCGCGCTCTCGCCCGGATCGTTCTATCCCGCGCCGAAGGTCGAGTCGAGCGTCGTCCGGGTCGTTCGCCGCGAGCGCCCCGCCGTTCGCCCGCGGGACGTCGCCGTCTTCTGGAAGGTCGTGCGCGGCGCGTTCGCGTACCGGCGCAAAACGCTCGCGAACTCGCTCGCGCTCGCGCTCGGCATGAGTCGCGAGAAGATCGCGCGGGCGATGACGCGCTGCAACCTCTCTGCGGAGCTTCGTGGTGAACGACTCGACCTCGACGACCTCGCCCGTTTGGCCGACGAGCTGGCCGAAGAGTAGTTTCACGGGTTTTTGGACCTGGCTGCTCGCCGGGTTCGTCGCGTTCCTCTTCGTTCTCGCCTTCGTCGCCGGTCTGAAGACGAGCCGCATCCCCGCGGTGACGCCGCTCGAGTTCGACTTCCTCATCGCGTTCCAGTTCGTCGTCGAAGGAATCTTGCTCGTCCTCGTCCTTCTCGCGCTCCCGCCGCTTTCGAAATTCAGCCTGCGCGAGTTGGGCTATCGCATGCCGAACCGATTGGCGATCGGGGTCGCGCTGCTCGGGGCGGTCGCGATGGCGATCGTCGCGAACGGCGGCGCCTCGCTCATCGATTACCTCGCCCACAGCCAGCATCAGCAAGATATCGTGCAGATCTTCAGGGAGCTGCACGACCCGACGACGATCGCGATCTTCGCGGTCTTCGCCGTCATTTTCGCGCCGTTCGCCGAGGAGACGTTCTTTCGCGTCTTCTTCTTCAATCTCGGGCTGCGCTACGGCGGCTTCTGGGCCGGAGCCGTTCTCAGCGGCGTGCTCTTCGGAATGGCGCACGGCGATCTCTACGCCGCGCTGCCGCTCGCGCTCGGCGGCGTCGTCCTCTGCGCGGTCTACTACAAGACGCGCAACGCGATCGCGCCGATGATCTCGCACGCGCTCTTCAACACGCTCTCGATCGTCGCGCTCCTCGCGGCGCCGAAGCTCACCCAGTAAGCGTCCGCGCCGCTTCGATGACCGGTTCGGCGCCGATCGTCAGCGTATCGAGGTAGACGATCCGGTGGCGCAACGAGGGCGGCTTCGTCCTCGTCGCGGGGCGTTTGTGGAAGCGGCGGTCGCGCACGTAGCGCCCGACGAGATGCATCGCAGAGCGATTCGGTTCGTCGTACCAATCCGGATGGTGCGAGAGCCAGAGGCCGATCGTGGGAATGCCGCCGCGCGCGATCGTGAAGTGCAGCGGCCCGGCCGGAATTCCGACGAAGAGGTCCACGCGCATGAGCAACGCCTTGTAGACGCGAGCGAAGGGTTCGCCGAGATCGTTGAAGAGCGCGCGAAAACCCGCGACGCCCTCGCCGAGATCCTCGTCGTCCATCGAGACGAAGCACCACCGATCCGACGCGCGGCGCATCGCCGCGACGAACTCGCGCGCCTCGGAGCCGTCGCCCCAGTTCTTACGCGCGGCCGTGACGCCCGTGCGCGAGATCACCCCGACGCGCATCTCCGGCTCGGCGAACTGCGCGAGCCGCTGTTCGACCAGCCGCAGCGTCTCGGGATTGGGTGCAAACTCGATCGCGTTCGCGAGCGGCAGCGAGAGGTCGAGCGTGCGCAGCCGCGGCTTCGGAACGAGCAGCCGCGCGAGGTTGCGCGCCTTCGTGTGAAACGGATAGGCCCTGCGCCCTTCGGTCTCGGGATAGTCGGTCCAGAGCAGTGCGTCGGGACCGAAGCGCACGACGTTCCCGGCGAGCGGCGACGGAACCGCGAGCTCGAGCCGTTGGCCGTTGCACCGCCGCAGCTCGAGCCCGAGATTCGCAGCGCCGAACTCCGCACCGTCGCCCGGCGGCAGCGAGCCGCTGAAGAGCGGCGCGAGTGCCGCGCTCTCTTCGGCGAGGCTCACGTAATCGTCGCCGAAGCGCGTGATCGCGTAGGCGTTCGAGGGCTCGAGCAACGGAACGACGTTGCCGAACGTAACCCAGTCGCCCAAACCGTGAGGCCAGTAGACAAGGACGCGGCGGTTGCGCAACGCTGCGAAGCGTCCGCGATCCTCGCGCATCGCGGGCAGCGCCAGGCGCGTGAGGCCGTCGTTCATCGCAGCGGCACGCCGCCGCAGACCCGCTGCGGCGCGCTTCCCGCGAGGCTCGAAAAGAACGCCCGCGCATCGGTGTCGTACGCCGGGCAGTTCGGAAAGTTCGGATCCGGGTGCGGATCGAGGCGGACGTTCGCGTTGGCGGCGGCGACCGCCCAGACGCCCTCTTCCCCGCGGCGAATCGTCGTCGCTTCGCCGCTGCCGCGGAGCGCCGCGGCGCGCGCGTAGGCGCTCCAATCGACGACGTACGGCCAGCGGCCCGGGCGCAGCACCGTCTCGTTGAAGAGCAGCGCGACGACGACCGCGCACGGCACGAGCGCGCGCGCGAAGCGCACATCGCGCGCGACGCCGAAGGCGGCCGCGACGGCGGTGGCGGCGAGCAGCGGCGCGATATAGTGCGAGCCGATGCGGCTCGGCTCGTAGTTCCAGGGTCGCATGAAGACGATCTCCGCCAGCAGCGGTGCGCCGAGCAGAAGCCGGCGCCCGATCGCCAACGGCGAGAACGCGAACGGCGCGAGGAGCAAGAGCACCATCGACGCCTTGCCGGCCGCGTCGAAGACCTGCAGCGAGTAGCCCGGATCGTTCGGGCGCACGCCGAGCGCGCGTTCGAACGTCCAGAAGCCGACGCAGTTCGCCGTCGCCAGAACGCAGAGCGCGAGCCCGGCCCGGCGATCCCACCAGAGCGCGCACGCCGCGCCGAACCAGAGCACGAAGAGAATCTGATCCTCCTTGAGCCCCATGAGGAGTTGCGCGAAGATCAGCGCCCCCCAATACGAGCGGCGCGCGATCGCGAGCGCGCCGCCGAACGCGAGCGCCGGCACGAAGACGTTCTCGGAGAAGTTGTCGTAGGCGAGCCCCTGCGCGGACGGCGTCAGCAGATAGGCGATCGCGAGCAGGTTCGCGGTGCGCGGCTCCAAGCCGGCCGCGCGCGCGAGGAGCGCGAGCGGGATCGCGGCGACCGCAACCGCGAGCGTTTGCACGATCACGAGCGTCTCGGCGCGCGGCGCGATCGCGACGAGCGGAACGAGCGCGCCGAGCACCCAGGAGTCGTGCACCTGAAAGTGGTTGCGCCACTCGCCGTAATTCCACGACGACCCGTGCTGCAAGTTGACGAGCGTCTGCAGATACGTGCCGAGATCCGCGCCGTACCGCAGCGCGTAGAGCTTGTTGAGGTCGAGCGCGACGTAGACGAGCGCGAAGACCGAGGCGGCTACGTAGGTTGCTCGCATCGCTCAGACCAGACGCGATTGACGATCGCGCGCAGGCGTTCGACGAATTGCGCGGGCGAGAAGCGTTCGGCGTGAGTCCGCAGCCGGGCCGCGTCGAACTTCGACTCGTCGAACGAGCGGAGCACGGCCGCGAGCGACTCGGCATTCGGCTCGTCGAAGAACGCGCCGGTCTCGTTCTCGACGATCGTCTCGAGGGCGCCGCCGCGCCGGTACGCGATCGCCGGACGCCCCGCCGCCGCCGCCTCGAGCGGCACGAGACCGAAGTCCTCCTCGCCGGGAACGACTGCGGCGCGCGCCTTTCCCATCAGTTCGTCGAGCAACGCATCGGAGACGTAGCCGAGCATCGTCGTCGTCGTACCCCGCGCCAGTTCGCGCAACGACGCCTCCGCCGGGCCGGTGCCGGCCACTAAGAGCGGCACGCCCGCCATCGCCGCTCCCGCGATCGCGAGCTCGATGCGTTTGTACGGCAGCAAGCGCGATGCGACGATAAAGTACCCGCCGTCGCCGCGGCCGACCGTGAAGCGCTCGAGATCGACGGGACAGTGGAGCACGTCGCTCTCCCGCCCGTAATACGTGCGAATCCGTTGCGCGACGTTCTGCGAATTCGCGACGAAGCGGGTCGGGCGCTTCGCCGCCTCGCGATCCCACGCGACGAGGCGTTTGAGCAGCGGGCGCGCCGGCGCCGGAACGTATTCATCGGACGCGAACGTAAAGCGGCTGACGGTGTTGATATAGCAGACGTGAACCGCGTCCGGCGGAACGCGGACGCCTTTCGCCCACGCGGTCGTCGAACTGACGATCGCATTGTATCCGGTGAAATCGAAACGCTCGAACGCCCGCGGATAGAACGGCGCGAGCGCGCGGAAGCCGCGGTTTGCGAAGGGAATGCGCGCCAAGTACGACGTGCGAACGCGGCTCGCCGGAAAGACGTCGCCGAGAAGCCGCTCGTCGTAGAGCGCGGTGTAGATCGGCGCCTCGGGCCAGGCCTGCGCGAAGCGCGCGAAGACGCGCTCGGCACCGCCGCGCTGGTTCAGATAATCGTGAACGAGCGCGACCTTCACTCTGGCTTAGTCTTGCAAGCTGGTCCCGCGAGGCAGCACGAGCGCGATCGTCGGATTGCCGAGATAGATGCGCGCGACGCGCTGCACGTCCGCCGGCGTCGTCGCCGCGATCGCCGCCAGCGCGCGGTCGACGAAATCGGGCGAGGCGCTCTCGCGCGAGAAGACCGCCGCGAGCCAGGCGCGCGTCTCCAAGGTCGTCGCGTCGCCGGCGAAATCGCCGGCCGCCTCGGCCTTGAACTCTTCGATCGAGCCCTGCAGCCGCGTCGCGGCGAGCACGCCGACGATCGAGAGCGCGGTCGCAAAGGCGCGGCTCGGATTGCCGATCAATCCGCCGTTGACGTAGAGCACGAGCGTCGGCGGCGCGCGGTCGTACGCGTAGACCGCGCCGACCGATCGCGACGCGAACGTGGGCGTCACCACGCCGGGCACTTGCGCGATGTCGGAGAGCGTGCGGCGAAGGAAGGCCGCGAGCACGAGCATCGGGCCGAAATCGTTGCCCGATACCGTCGGCGCAGAATACTGCGCGATCAGCCACGGCGACGAGATGTCGCGGTGCGCGACGATCTCGCGCGTCGAGCCGGTCAATTTTGGAACGTGCACGACGACCGGCGACGTCGTTCCCGGCGGGAGCGCGGCGGCCAGCGTCGCGAGCGCATCGGCCGGAAGCGTGTCGAGCCGCCCCGCCGCGCTGACGAGCACTCCGCCGCGGCGGTAGTAGGCCCGGTAGAACGAGCGCACGTCGCTTGCGAAAATCTGCGCGAGCGAGGCCGGCGTTCCCAACTCGGGGAGCCCGGCGTTCGCCTGCGGCGACGATGCGGCGTTGAGCATGTCGAGGCCGACTTGCAGCGCCACCTGCTGCCCCTGCGCGATCTGCGCGACGAGCGCGGCACGCGCATCGCGCACCGTGGGAGGCGAGAAGTCCGGCGCGGCGAGCGCCGTGCGGAAGAGATCGAGCACCGTGGGCGCGTCGCCGGCGAGCGCTTCGACGTAGAACCGCACGTCGGAGGGATCGACGTTGAAGCGAACGGAGCCGCCCCTGGCCGCAACTGCATCTTCGAGCGCGACGCCGCCAATCGGCGTCTTGAGAATCGTCTCCGCCGTCAGCGCGGCGAGGCCGTTCTGCTTCAGCGTCTGGCGATCGAGCCCGGCGCGTACGACGAGCGCGACGCCGACGAGCGCTGCATTGCCGTCGGATTGACGCAGGATCGTCGTTCCGCCGGCATTCTCGCTGCTCGGCGCCGGAACGGCGCCCAGCGACGTCGCGACGACCGCGGCCAGCGCGAGGAGCGCGAGCGGCCTCATTGCGGCGGCTCTTTCTGCGGCTGGGAAGCGATCAGATCGACGACGACCGGCTTGCCGATGTACTTGCGAACGACGTCGGCAACGTATTGCGGATCGAGATCGCGCACCGACCGCTCGTAGGAGCCGCTGGCGATGCCCGGCGCGTACTGCACGTTCCCTTCGACGGTGTACCAGCCGAGGTTATCGGCGCGTTCCTGCGGCGTCTGCGTGTCGGTCGCGACGTGGTAGAGAAAGGCTTCGCGCGCGGCCTCGAACGATTGCTTGTCCATCGGTTCCTGCAACGTGCGCAGCGCGTCGAGCACGCTCTCCTCGGTCTGCTTCTCGCGCTCGCCGCCGATCGTCACGACCATGACGCCGGGATCGTGCAGCGTGATGAACTGTCCGGTCACGAACGTGTCGCCCCGCGATCGGTCGATCGCCTTCGTAACGACGCCGGTGCGTTCGCGGAAGAGATAATCCGCGACAAAATCCAGCGCGGTTGCGGCCTTCTCATCGGAGATCGGCGGGCCGACCCACGCGAGCCCGACGCCGTCGACCGACCCCGTCGTCGTGCTCGACTTCGCCGGCTGCGCCAGTGGCGAGTCGTACGGCGAGTCCATCGCGCCGTTACCGCCTCCATCGGTGACGGCAGTGATGCTCGACGCGTCGACGTTGCCGGCCAGCGTCAGCACCGAGTTCTCGGCGCGAAACGCGCGCTTCGCAAAAGCGCTGACCTGTTCGGTCGAGACGCTCGTCAGTTGCGAGATCGAGGTCGGCAGCGGCGGATAGTGCGCGGGACCGCTCGCGAAGATCTGCCCGAAGAGGAGATCGTGCAGGGTCGAGTCCGACTCGTAGCGCTGCTGCACGCCGAGTACCGCCGCGTTCGCTCTCGCGGTCTTCATGGCCGTATCGTCGAGCGCCGGCGCGTAATAGGCGGCCGTCATTCCCGCGACGACGCGGCGCGCCGCCGACGCCGGCACGATCGCCGCGATGCCGACGATATCGGGATAGACTTCGATGTTCAACTGGCCCCCGAGCGAGTGAACGAGCGCGTAGAGCGACTTGCCGCTCGGGAGCGGCGCGACTGCGGCGGCGGTTGCAGCCAGGTTCGAGATGCCGGGCGTCGCGTTGTCGAAGCCCGCGCCCGGAGCGCGGAACCACAGCGCGATCGCCGCGGCCCCCACGGTCGGATCGGAATCGAGGACGTACGAGCCGCCGCGCGGCAGCGTGCCGACCTGCTGCGCCATCGCGCTGCGCGCGGGTTGCACGCAAAGCAAGACCGCAGCGACGGCAAACGTCGCGGCCGCTCGCGCAGCTCGCCCGATCACGCGGGTTCCGGGGAGATGTTCGGCGGGAGACGCGAGGGCTTCTCGGTTCGCTTCTCTTCCGCAACGGGACGCTCGGCCGGCGCGTCCGGCGACGCGGCCGCTTCGGCGCCGCTATTGCGATCGAAGGGACGATCTTCGAGGATCGCCCTGACCTCTTCGGCCTCGACCGTCTCGTACTCGAGCAGCGACGCGACCATCCGTTCGAGTTTCTGCCAGTTCGTACTGAGGATCTCTTTGCCGTTCGCGTAGCACGACTCGATGATGGATCGCACCTGGGCGTCGATCTTGCTCGCGACCTCTTCGGAGTAGTTACGCTCGTCGCCGAAGTCGCGGCCGAGGAAGACCTGATGCGCGCCGCGTCCGTACTGAATCGGGCCCAAGTCGCTCATGCCGTACTGCGTCACCATCCGGCGCGCGAGTTCGGTCGCCTTCTCGAAGTCGTTGCTCGCGCCGGTGGTCACGTCGCCGAACTTGATCTCTTCGGCGAGCCGTCCGCCGAGCGCCATCGTGATCTGCGCGATGAGTTCCTCGCGCGTCACCTGATAGCGGTCGTCTTCCGGGAGCGACCACGTGAGGCCGAGCGCCATGCCGCGCGGGATGATCGTCACCTTGTGAATCGGATCGGACTTGTCGAGCAGGCCGCCGAGGATCGCGTGACCCGACTCGTGATATGCGGCGATGCTCTTTGCCTTCGCCGACATGACGACGGATTTGCGCTCGGGGCCGACCATCACGCGATCGATCGCCTCGTCGCAATCGATCATCTCGATGACGTTCTTATTGCGTCGCGCGGCGAGCAGCGCCGCTTCGTTCAACAGATTCTCGAGATCGGCGCCCGAGAAGCCCGGCGTGCGCTTGGCGAGCGTCTGGAGCGAGACTTCCTTGCCGAGCGGCTTGTTGCGCGCGTGAACCTCGAGGATCTTCTCGCGTCCCTTGAAGTCGGCGCGGTCCACGATGACCTGACGGTCGAAGCGGCCGGGGCGCAGGAGCGCGGGGTCGAGCACGTCGGAGCGATTCGTCGCGGCGATCAGGATGACGCCGGTGTTCTGATCGAAGCCGTCCATCTCGACGAGCAATTGGTTGAGCGTCTGCTCGCGCTCGTCGTGACCGCCGCCCAAACCGGCGCCGCGCTGCCGTCCGACCGCATCGATCTCGTCGATGAAGACGATGCACGGCGCGGATTTCTTCGCTTGATCGAAGAGATCGCGCACGCGCGACGCGCCGACGCCGACGAACATCTCGACGAAATCGGAGCCGGATATCGAGAGGAACGGCACGCCCGCCTCGCCGGCGATCGCGCGCGCGAGCAGCGTCTTGCCGGTTCCGGGCGGGCCGAGCAGCAAGACTCCCTTGGGAATGCGCGCGCCGAGCGACTGGTACTTCTTCGGATACTTCAAGAAGTCGACGATCTCGGCGAGCTCCTCTTTCGCCTCGTCGACGCCCGCGACGTCCGCGAAGGTAACCTTCGGACGATTCTCCGAGAGCATCTTCGCGCGCGAGCGTCCGAACGAGAGCGCCTGACTGCCGCCGCTCTGCGCCTGGCGCAGGATGAAAAAGAGCAGGAGCACGGTGATCGCGAGCGGTCCGAGCGTCATGAGACTCGAGAGCAAGCCGGTGTTCGATTGCTGATCGAACGAGATCGCGCCGCTCTTGACGCGCTTGTAGACTTCGTCCACGAACGTCTGATCGACGTTCGGCACGGCGACCGAGTACTTCGTTCCGTTCGCGAGGTCGCCGACCGCGTTCAGGCCGGTGGCGTGGAACGACTGAACTTGACCGGCTTCGAGCTTCTGATAGAAGGCCCCGTAGTCGAGGCGCGTCTCACCCTCGCTTGGTTGAACGAAGCGTTCCACGATGATGAAGACGGCGATGACCGCCAGGATGATGAGGATGATCGACCGGAGATGTTTGCTCACGTTGTGGCTAGACCGTTTGACCCTCTCGTAGCTCGGCTAGGTAAGGGAGATTGCGATAGACTTCCTTATAGTCCAAACCGTAACCTATAGCAAAGACGTTCGGGACGGTTACGCCCCGGAAATCTATCGCGACCTCCACCTCCCGCCGCGCGGGCTTGTCGAAGAGAACGCAGGTCCTCAACGTCGAGGTCCGTCGCCCCCTAAAGTGATTCTTCAGGAACGCTAGCGTCACTCCATTGTCGGCGATCGCATCGGCCAGCAGCAGGTTCTGACCGCGCACCGGCAGCGTGCAATCCATCGCCAGACGAGGGGCGCCCCCGGCGCTCCCCGCCGCCCCGTACCGTTCGACGCACACGTAATCCACCATGATCTCGTTTGGACCGTCCGGCTGCCGGCCGAGCGCGCGCGCCAGGTCGGCGGTCAGGCAGATCGCTCCTTTCAACACCCCGACGAGAAGTAGCGGTTGCCCTCGATACGCCTGCGCGATCTCAGCAGCCAAGCGCTCGATAGTTACCTGGATCTCCTCGGGCGACAGGATCACTTCCTCGTTATACCGGCGATCGAACCGCGTTCGATTCTCAGAGCGACCCCAGGCTTCATTAGAAACGTTCCGGTCCGCCCCGCTTCGAGAGCGCGGACGGCGGCCTCGACGTGACGGAAATCTATGTCGCGCAGGTCGTCTTCGCGCGAGAGTTCCTCGCGCACAGAGCGGCGCAGCTCGGCACGCTCCGTCGCGTCCCCCTCGTGCGCCGCGACCTCGGCCGCGCGCGCGACCGCGGCGTCGAGCCCGGGGAAGAGCGGGCGCAGCGCCTCGAGCGCCTCGCGCACGGCGTTGCGCCGGAGCGACATCGCCGCGTTGCTCGGATCTACCGCGTAGGGCAGCGCGAGCGCGTGGCAGTAGGCGCGCAGCGTCTCCGACGGCAGCGCGATGAAAGGCCGGACGAGCTCTATCCCCGGCGCGAGCGCGCGGCGCCCGCGCATCCCGCGCAGCCCTTCGAGTCCGGCGCCGCGCAGCAGCGCGAGCAGAACGGTCTCGCTCTGATCCTCGGCGTGGTGCGCGGTCGCGATCGCTCCGCATCCCCGCCGCTCCGCCGCGGCGACGAGCGCGGCGTACCGCCCCTCGCGCAGTCGCGCTTCGCCCGCGCCGCCTGCTTCCAGCGCAAGCACCTCGACCGGCATGCCGAACCGAGCGCCGATCTGCAGGACGACGCACTCGTCTTGCCATGCCGAGGCTCGCAGCCCGTGATTGACGTACGCCGCCGCAACGCTCAGATGCATCCGTTTCGAGACCGCCTGCAGCGCCGCCGCAAGCGCGACCGAATCCGGACCCCCGCTGCAGGCGACGAGCACGCGCTCTCCGCGCGCGAGGCTCCCGCTCTCTTCGAGCGCCCGCTCGACGTCGCGCTCGGGGTGCGCGCCCCTCACGACCGGCGCACGTGCCTGGCGATCTCGCGCTCGACGTCGCGCTTGGCGGCCGCCTCGCGCTTGTCCCACATCTTCTTGCCCCGCGCTACGCCGAGCTGCACCTTCGCGATCCCGCGCGTGAAATAGAGGCGCAGCGGCACGATCGTCAGCCCCTTCTCGGCGACCCGGCCCTGCAGACGCGCGATCTCTTCCTTATGAAGGAGCAGTTTGCGCGGGCGAGTCGGCTCCGCGTTCGAGAAGCTCCCCTGCCGATACGGTTGCACGTGCATCCCCATCAGCCACGCCTCGCCGCCCCGAAAGCGCGCGTACGCCTCGCTCAGGCTCGCCCCGCCGGCCCGGATGGACTTCACCTCGGTCCCGGTCAACACTAACCCTGCCTCGACCGACTCAAGGATGTGGTACTCGTGGCGCGCGCGGCGGTTGTCGATCGCCGGCGACGCATTCGGCGCCTTCACGACTGAATGAACGGGTTGCGGCGGTCGTCCGCGGCCTCGAGCCTGCCGCGCGAGACGAAACTCCCCTCCGCCCTCGCGAGCAACTCGCCGTCCGCGCCGACGATGCCGGCTTCGACGCCGAGGACGTTGCGGCGCTGCCAGGTGACGCGGCCGCGCACCTCGATCGGCGCTTCGAGCGGCACCGGCTTGCGAAAGCGCACGCTGACGCTCGCGGTGACGCCGCGATGTCCCGCGTAGCCGGCTGCGTGCGCCATCGCCTCGTCGAGCAGCGCCATCACGATGCCGCCGTGGGCGATGCCGCGCCAGCCTTGA
>DATKMJ010000010.1 GCA_035541935.1 Candidatus Binatia bacterium
CTCCGTACTGGGATCTCGCCAAGCAGTACGTGCTTGCCGACCACGTTTTTCAAACGCAAGGCAGCGGCAGCTTCACGGCGCATCAGGACCTGATCCGCGGCGGCACCGAGCTCAGCGACACGCAGAGCCTCATCGATTTTCCGACGAAGACGCCGTGGGGCTGCGACGCGCCGGCAGGAACCGTGACGTCGGTGATCACGGCGAGCAATCAATACATGGGCGGCCGCGGCCCGTTCCCGTGTCTGAGCTACCGAACGCTTCGCGATCTGCTCGACGCCGACTCGGTCTCGTGGCGTTACTACGCACCGACCGTCGGCGATAGTTTTGCCGGCAACCTCTGGAACGCGTTCGATGCGATCGACGCCGTGCGCAACGGGCCCGAGTGGCAGACGAACCAGGCGTCGCCCGAGACGAAAGTCTTCACCGACATCGATCGCGACACGCTGCCCTCGGTCTCGTGGGTCGTTCCCGACTTTCAGAACTCCGATCATCCCGGCGACCACTCCGATAGCGGACCGTCGTGGGTCGCGCAGGTGATCAACGCGATCGGCCAGAGCCCGGCGTGGAAGACGACGGCGATCATCGTCGTGTGGGACGATTGGGGCGGATGGTACGACCACGTCGCGCCGCCCGGCAAGCGCCGGTACGGCGGCCTCGGCTTCCGCATTCCGCTGCTCGCGGTCTCGCCGTACGCCAAGACGGGATACGTCGCTCACGACGATTACGAGCTCGGGAGCATCGTGCGGTTCATCGAGGACAACTGGGATTTGGGCCGGCTCGGAACGACCGACGAAACCTCGGCCGATTTTACGAACGACTTCTTCGACTTCTCGCAGCAGCCGCGCGCGTTCGTGCCGATCCAATCGAGCTACTCGAAGCAATACTTCTTGCACCAGGCTCCGTCGAACGAGCCGGTGGATTACGAATAGGCTCGCGGTCGCGCTCGCGGCCGTCGCGCTCGGCGGCTGCGGAGGAGGCGCATCGGGCTCGTCCCCGAGCGGCCCGTACGTGCCGCCGCCTCCGCCGAGAGCGGGAAAGTACTTCACGCACATCGTCGTGCTGATTCAAGAGAACCGCAGCTTCGACAATCTTTTCGCGACCTTTCCCGGCGCCGACGGGGCGACGCGCGGCAAGATGAAGGTGCTCGAGGGCTCCAAGTACGTCGACAAGTGGACGACGCTCCGCCCCCACGCGCTGTTGATGCGCACCGATCTCAACCACTGCCACGCCGCGTTCGTGACGGCCTACGACGGCGGAAAGATGGACGGCTTCAACCTCGAGCATACGAACGTCTGCGGCGCCGGCCAGCCCGCCGGAACGCTCCCGTATCAGTACGTCGATCCATCCCAGATCCGTCCGTATTGGGAGTTGGCGCAGCAGTACGTGCTCGCGGATCACACCTTTCAAACGCAAGGCAGCGGCAGCTTCATCGCGCATCAAGATCTGATCCGCGGCGGCACGGAGATCAACTCGTCCGAGAGCCTGATCGACAATCCGACGGCGCCGCCCTGGGGCTGCGACGCGCCGACGAACACCGTCACCTCCCTGATCACGACCGAAGGCAAGTACCTCAAGAACCAGGGGCCGTTCCCATGTCTCTCCTACCCGACGCTGCGCGATCTGCTCGACGGCGCGCAGCTTCCCTGGAAGTATTACGCTCCGGCGGTCGGCCAGAGCATCGCCGGCGATCTCTTCAATCCGTTCGACGCGATCAGCGCCGTGCGCAACGGACCGGAGTGGGCGACGAATCAAACCTCGCCGGAGACGAAGATCTTCCGCGACGTCGCGAACGATTCGCTGCCGTGCGTCGCTTGGGTCGTTCCCGATTACGCGAACTCCGACCATCCCGGAAACCAATCCGACACGGGACCCTCGTGGGTCGCGCAGGTCGTCAACGCGATCGGCGAGAGCCCCTCGTGGAAGACGACCGCGATCGTCATCGTCTGGGACGACTGGGGCGGACTCTACGATCACGAAGCGCCGCCGTTTCTCGACGAGCAAGGCGGGCTCGGCTTCCGCATTCCGATGCTCGTCGTCTCGCCGTACGCGAAAGCCGGATACGTCTCGCACGCGCGTTACGAGTTCGGAAGCATCGTGCGATTCATCGAAGACAACTGGCGGCTCGGCCGCCTCGGCACCACGGACGTTCGCTCCGCCGATTTCGTGCACGATTTCTTCGACTTCACGCAGCACAGGAAGTTCGTTCCGATCCGGAGCGAGTACTCGAGGCCCTACTTCTTGGACCGCGCGCCCTCGAATCGGGCCGTCGACGACGAATAAGATTAACCAGGATTATTCACCAGGATTAATCAAATGGAAGAGCGGAGCAGGCGGCGAAGCCAGGCTCCAATCCATATGCGCATGTTAGAGAGACTTACGGCTTCCGCGTCCCCGCGCGCGGCGACCGCGGCAGGTACCATCGCCGCGGAACCTCGCGTGCTTACGGTTCCGGTCGTTCTATCCGACTTCGAGCGGATCGACGTCACGGCGCCGGTCGAGCAGGACGAGCTCAAGGCAATCCAGGCACACTTCATGACGATCGCGCAGTGCGCCGCTCGCGGCATCACCGATCCTGCGGATCGCGAGGCCGCCGCTCGCGCGCTGCACGAACGGATGGCGCGCTACGGCACGTCGTCGGAGTATATCGCGCAGCGCCAGGTCAGCGTGCTCACGTCGCGGTTCGTCAAGCCCGATCCGGCGAACGCGTCGGAACTCGTGCGGCGCTACGGCGACCTGCGCAGCCCCACCGGCGAAACGCTCGACGAGCGAATGGATCTCTTCGAAGAGATTGCGTGCGACGTCTTCGAACGCGTCTATCGCGATCGGGCGGTGCCGCCGCCCGACGACATCGTGCACGTGAGCTGCTCCGGTTACGTCTCGCCGAGTCCCGTTCAAACGTTCCTATCGCGGCGCGAATGGCTCGGGGTCGGCGTGACGCACTCGTATCACATGGGCTGCTACGGCGCGTTTCCGGCGATCCGCACCGCGCTCGGCTTGGTCGGCTCGTCGTACGTCTCGCTTCCGACTCGTAAGCGCCGCGTCGATCTCGTGCACACGGAATTTCTCTCGCTGCACTTCGATCTGCTCGGCGACGAGCCCGACAACTTCGTAACCTCGACGCTCTTCGCCGACGGCTTCATCAAGTATTCGGCCTCTCCGCAGCCGGAGTTCGCCAAGCAGGGCGGCCACGGCCTCAAGGTGCTCGCGATCGAGGAGCACATTCTCCCCGACTCGCTCCCCGAGATGACGCTGCGCCCCGGACCGCTGCAATTCGACATGTCGCTCTCCAAGCGCGTGCCGTTCATGATCCGCGACTCGATCGCGGACTTCGTGCGCTCGATCTGCGGCCAGGTCGGACTCGACTTCGAGCGCGAGAAAGCGTCGCTGATCTTCGCGATCCATCCGGGCGGGCCGGCGATCCTCACGCAGATCTGCAGCAAGCTCGGCATCGAGGAGTCGGCGGTCGCGCTGAGCCGGCGGGTCCTGCGCGAGCACGGCAACATGGCATCGGCGACAGCGCCGCACATCTGGCAGTTGATCGTCGAATCGCCTGAGATTCCCAGCGGCTCGAAGGTCCTAAGCATGGCCTTCGGCCCGGGCCTGACGGTTATCGGGGCACTCTTCGAGAAGCTATAGCGCCGCCATGGCTGCGACAGATCCTAAGACACCGCAGAAATTCTCCGTGCCCGGCCCGTTCTATTGGAGCGTCCGCGGCGTGCACGCGGCCGCCCCCCTCTTCGTTGCCTTAGGCAACCTCGAGACGCAGATGCTGAGCCGGCGCCTCGCCGCGCAGCGCGTCGACCGTCCGGTCTACATCTGCGGGCTGCCGCGAGCCGGCACGACGATCACGCTTCAAATGCTCAGCGAGCATCCCGACGTCGTCACGCACAAGTACGCCGACTTCCTCATGCCCTACATGCCGTGGGTCTGGAACAACGTCTTTCCCCGCATACCGGTCGACGCGATGCGCAAGCCGGTGCCGCGCATTCACCGCGACCGCATCGAGGTCACCCGCGACAGTGCCGAGATGGGGGAAGAGATCCTTTGGGAGCACTTCTTCCCGCAGATCCACGACGAAACGAAGTACAACGTGCTCGACTCGTCGACGTCGAATCCGGCCTTCGAGCATTTTTACGCCGACCATCTGCGCAAGCTCGCGCTCGTGCGCGGACGCACGCGCTACGTCAGCAAGGCGATCATGTGCGTCGTGCGCATGCAGTATCTGCGCCGGCTCTTTCCGGACGCGCGCTTCCTGCTCTACATTCGAAACCCGATCGACCACGTCGCCTCGCTCATTAAGCAAGACCGCATCTGGGCCGAGCTCGAGCGCGACGACCCGCGCCAGATCGAGATCATCGAGCTGACCGGGCATCACGAGTTCGGCACGCGCCAGGTGATGGCGAACGTCGGCAGCCCGGACGTGCTGCGGGAGATCCGCCGGCTCTTCGACGAGGGGCGCTGGGCGCAGTCGCGCGCCCGCTACTGGGCCTACGTCTACGGCTTCGTCGCGAAGCAGCTCGACGCCGATCCCGAACTGGCGCGCCGCGTCTGCGTCGTGCGCTACGAGGACCTCTGCTCCGACTCGCTCACGACGATCGACCGCATCCTCGCGCACGCGGAGCTCGCTCCGGAGCCCTTCGCCGCCGCGCGCGAAACGTACGGCAAGAAACTCTCGTTTCCCGATTATTACAAACCGGCGTTCGACGCCGACGCCCTCGCCGAGATCGTCGCCGCAACGAGTCCGGTCGCGACGCGCTTCGGCTACGACGTCGCGGCGATCGCCCAGAGGATCGCTTCATGATTCGAACGCTGCGAACCGTCCTCTGCATCGCCCTTGCCGGCGCGCTCCTCCCCGCCTGCGGCGGCGGAGGCGCGACGTCGTCGCTGCCGGCCGGAACGCCGCTGCGGCACAAGAAGAACGGCTCGGGGAGCGGATCGATCCAGCACGTCGTGCTGATGATCCAGGAGAATCGCAGCTTCAACAACCTCTTCGCGACCTTCCCGGGCGTGACCGGAACGACGACCGGTTACAAGCTCGTCAAAAAAGGCAAGAAATACAAGAAAGCCAAGATCGCGCTGACGCAGACCCCGCTCTACGATAAAGGCAACGTCACGCATCTCTACAAGGCGTGGCTCGTCGCCTACCAAAACGGCGCGATGGACGGCTTCAACCTCATCAAGTACGTGACGAACGGCAAGCCCGAAGGCAAGGCCCCGTACGTTTACGTCAATCCGGCGCAGATCGCGCCGTACTGGACCATCGCGAAGCAGTGGGGCATCGCCGACGAGATGTTCCAGACGCAGGGCAGCGACAGCTTCACCGCCCACCAGGAGCTGATTCGCGGCGGCACGTTCATCGACTCGACCGACAGCCTCATCGATCCGCCAAGCACGTCAGCGACGTGGGGCTGCGACTCGAATCCGGGCGCGACGACGACGCTGATCGATACGAACCTCAACGTCGATTACAACGGCGGCCCGTTCCCGTGCTCGAACCAATTTCCGGATTACGGATCGAACGGCTACCAGACGCTGCGCGACCTGCTCGACGCAAAATCGGTCTCCTGGAAATACTACACGCCGGTCTTCAAGAAGAACACGCCGAGCGCGCTCTGGAACGCGTTCGACGTCATCGCGCCCGTCCGCTACGGGCCCGAGTGGACCGACGGACACATCGCCTCGCCCGAGACGACGATCTTCAACGACATCTCGTCGGGCTCGCTCCCGGCGATGTCGTGGGTGATTCCCGACGCGCAGAACTCCGACCATCCCGGCTATTCCTCCGGCGACAACGGGCCCGCGTGGATCGCGAGCGTCGTCAACGCGATCGGGCAGAGCCAATACTGGGACTCGACGGCCGTCATCATCGTCTGGGACGACTGGGGCGGATTCTACGATCCGGTCGCGCCGCCGCTGCCGCGCGACGACCAGGGCGGCCCCGGATTCCGCGTTCCGATGCTCGTCATCTCGCCGTACGTGCAGGTCGGCACCGGCAGCCAGGGCGGTTACGTCTCGCACACGGTCTACGGCTTCGGAAGCATCCTGCGCTTCGTCGAAGACACGTTCAATCTCGGCCGCCTCGGAACGACCGACAGCACGTGCGCGAGCATCGCCGATATGTTCAACTTCAACCAGTCGCCGCGCAACTTCCAGCAGATTCCGTCGAGCCGCAGCCGCGAGTACTTCCTCCATCAGAAACCGTCCGGCAAACCGGTCGATACCGACTAGGAGTTTGCGGACTCCTACCGCGATGCGCGGAGCCGCGCTCCCTCTCTTCGCCCTCGTTTCGATCGCGATCGCCGCCTGCGGCGGCTCGCCGAGCGCGCCGGTCGCGCTCCCGGCGGCGCCCGCGCGCCTCGCCGCTTCGAAGAGCCCGATCGAGCACGTCGTCATCGCGATTCAGGAGAACCGCAGCTTCGATAACCTCTTCGCCACGTTTCCCGGCGCCGACGGCGCGACGACCGGCAAGGCCGCGCCGATGCCGCCCTCGATCGCGCAGAACTGCTCGAAGCCGATCACGCAGCCGACGACCGTTCCGCTCGCACAGGTCTCGCTCGTCGGGAGCGGCTCGGACCTCAATCACAACCACGCCGCGTTCACTACCGCATGGGACGGCGGCGCGATGGACGGCTTCGATCTCGAGTTTGCCGGCGGCGGCGGCGGCGGACCGCCGGTCTGCCTCTACGAGTATCAATACGTAAATCCGAACGATATCCGCCCGTACTGGGATATCGCGAAGCAGTACGTCCTCGCCGATCGCACCTTCCAAACCCAAGCGAGCGGAAGTTTCACCGCGCATCAAGATCTGATCGCGGGCGGCACGCAGATCAACTCGAACGAGGCGCTCATCGACACGCCCACCTACTTTCCGTGGGGCTGCGACGCAAATCCGCCGGTGCGCACCGCGATCATCAAGAAGAGCAACGGCAAGGTCTATCGCTACGGCGGCCCATTTCCGTGCCTCTCGTATCCGACGCTGCGCGACCTCTTGGACGCCAAGAGCGTCTCGTGGAAGTTCTACGCGATGCCGGTGCAAAAAGAGAGCGGCTGCGAGCACGGCAACACCGCCGGCCTCTGGAGCGCGTTCGACGCGATCAAGGCGGTGCGCTACGGCCCGGAGTGGCACGCAAACGTCACGCGCAGCAGCCTCGCGATCTTCGACGACGTCAAAAAGAACCGGCTGCCGTCGGTCGCGTGGGTCACGCCCGACTCGCTGAACTCCGACCACCCGGGAGAGCGCGAGCACCAGCCCTGTCAAAGCGGCGGCAAGTACGAAGACACCGGGCCCTCGTGGATCGCGTCGCTCGTCAACGCGATCGGCGAGAGCCCGTACTGGAAGACGACGGCGATCGTCATCGTCTGGGACGATTGGGGCGGCTTTTACGATCACGTCGCTCCGCCGGAGCCGCGCAATTGGCAGGGCGGCCCGGGCTTCCGCGTGCCGATGCTCATCGTCTCGCCCTACGTCAAACCGCACGTCGAGCATACGACCTATGAGTTCGGCAGCATCCTGCGCTTCGTCGAGCAGACGTGGGGGCTCGGATCGCTCGGCAACAACGACGCGGATTCCAAGAGCATCGGCAACGCCTTCGACTTCACGATGGCCCCGCGAAAGTTCAAGAAGATCGCCGCACCGTACTCGCGCGAGTACCTGCTGCACAGGCAGCCGTCGACCGACCCGCCCGACACAGATTAGGACGTTCTCCTACTCCTCGTCGGGGATCCGCTCGTCGCCGCTTTCATGCAGAAAGAAGTCGCGCGAATACGGCGCCTTGATCGGCACGAACTTGCGCGGCTTCTGCGTGAAGTCGAGGCAGTCGGCCGCCGGCGACGTCGCGCGCGCGTCGGCTTCGGAGAGTTGCCCCAGGCCGAAGAGATCCTCGGCGTACCGTAAGACGCTCGTCGTCTCGTACTCCACGTGCGAGACGTAGTTCTCTTTGGCATAGGGTGAGATCACGATGAGCGGCACCCGAAATCCCGTGCCGTCGAAGCCCTTATAGTGCGGCCGCACGTGATCGTAGGTGCCACCCCAGTCGTCCCACTGCACGAAGACGACCGTGTGATTCCAGAACTTGCTCTCGCCGATCGCGTTGACGAGCGACGCAACCCACGACGGCCCGTACCCGCCGCCGCACGAGACGTGATCGGAGTCCTTGCAGAGCGGCGTGATCCACGTGAAGCTCGCGAGCTTCCCCGCCGCGATATCGGTGAGAAATTGCTTCTGCGGAGTGATGACGTCCTTTGCCCAATCCGGTCCGTCGAAGATATGCTTGACGGCCTGATACCCCGACCAAAACCCGCTATCCGGAATGGTATAGCGGCTCGTATAGAAGCGCCACGGCAGACCCGCCGCGTCGAGCTCGTCGCCCAGCGTGTTGTAATCGAAACAGGCCTGTTGCGGCCCCGCGTACGTCCGTTCGTGCGTCAGCGTTCTAACGGTGTCGGCCGGACCTCCCCCGCAGCCCCACTGCAAGAGCGGAACGTCCACGCTCGCCTGGGCGCGCGCGGCGATGATGTACTGATGCGCCACGAAGCTCTCGTCGAGCTGCGATTGGAACATCCGGTCGGCGAGCACGAACTCGTGCGCGATGTCGAAGTACGGCTTCGACTCGTCGTGCGGCACGTAGACGTACTCGGGATTGGGAGGCCCGCCCTCGGCGCCTTCCTTATCGAATCCGTCCATCCGGCACTGCGTCCCGGGGAGTTTGCCGGTTCCGTCGCACGCGGCGAACATTGCGTCGGCGCCGTGCAAGATCTCGTACTTTTTCTTCAGGCTGACCGGCCGCAACGCGATCGTCTGCCCGCGTGAGTTCTTGCCGCTCGAGACCGTGTCCGCGCCGGGATATCCTTGAAACATGGCGTCGAAGCTGCGGTTCTCCTGGACGATGTAGACGACGTGCTCGATCTTACCGGCGCCGGACGTAATATCCGGCAGCGTCGCAGACGCCGGGGCGAGCGGGAGCGGACGCGGCGCACCGAGGGAGCAGCCGGCGAGCGCGAGCGCCGCGACGAGCGTCGCGCGCCTCACTGTGCGTCGGGGATCCGGTCGTCGTCGGGCAGCGTCGCGAAGAACGCCGCGTCCTTCGGCGCCTTGATCTTCACGAATTTACGGGGCTTCTGCGTGAAGTCGAGGCAGTCGCCCGCAGGCGACGTCGCGCGCGCGTCCGCCTCGGCGAGCTGCGCGAGCCCGAAGAGATCCTCGGCGTAGCGCAGCACGCTCGCCGTCTCGTACTGCGTGTGCGAGATGTAGCTCTGCTTTGCGTACGGGGAGATCACGAGGAGCGGAACGCGGAAGCCCAAGCCGTCGTAACCCTTATGCGGCGGCTTGACGTGATCGTACATGCCGCCCCAATCGTCCCACTGCACGAAGACGACGGTGTGGTCCCAGAACTTGCTCTCGCCAACGGCGTTGACGAGCGACGTGACCCACGACGGACCCAAGCCGCCACCGCACGCGAGGTGATCGGACTCATCGCACTGCGGCGTGATCCAGGTGAAGCTCGCGAGCTTGCCGGCTGCGATATCCGTGATGAAGCGTCTCTGCGGCGTGATGACGTCTTTCTTCCAGTCGGGACCGTAGAAGATATGCTTGACCGCCTCGTAGCCGGACCAGAGCCCGCTGAACGGCTTCGTATACTTGCTCGTGTAGAAGCGCCACGTCAGGCCGGCGGCATCGAGCTCGTCACCGAGCGTCTGATAACCGAAGCACGGGCGCTGCGAAGGGCCGAAGCCGCGCTCCTTGGTGATCGTCGCGACCGAATCGGTCTTGCCTCCGCCGCAGCCCCAGTAAAAGTCGGGAACGTTGACGCTCGAGTGCGCCTGCGCGGCGATGATGTATTGATGCGCGACGAAACTCTCGTCGAGCTGCGAGGCGAACATGTTGTCGGCCAACACCCACTCCTTCGCCATGTCGAAGTAGGGTTGGCTCTCCGAGTGCGGCACGTAGCCATACTGTCCGTGCTCGGGCCCGCCGTAGAGCGTCTCGCGATCGAAGCCGTCCATGCGGCACTTCGTTCCCGGCAGCTTCCCGGTTCCGTCGCAGGCGGCGATCATCGCTTTGAGCGAGTGATCGATCTCGTACGCGGTCTTCAGCGAGATCGGTTGGAGCTGGATCGTCTGGCCGTTCGACTCTTTCCCGCTCGAAACGGTGTTCGCGCCGGGATAGCCCTGAAACATATCGTCGAAACTGCGATTCTCTTGGACGATGTAGACGACGTGCTCGATCTTCCCCGATCCGCTCGCGGAGAGGCGCTCCAATAGCTCGCCCGTTCCGGGCGCCGGGGCAAGGGGCAGGCTCGCCCTGCCGCCGCACGCGGCGAGCATCGCCGCAGCCGATAGCGCCGCCGCAACCCGTCCGAGCCGCTCGATCATCGTGATGACAGAATCCCCTACGCGCGCGCGCGTTCCCTCCGTTAGGAGCAAAGCCGGCGAGCACCAGCCGAAGGTGAGAAAATGCCCAAAAATGAATCCCCGACTTCCAGACTTTAGTGTGAAAAAAGGAGCTCTCGTGAACGGACGCATCAAACTTCTGGCGCCGCTCGTTGCGACGCTGGCAATCGCTGCTTGTAACGCAGGCGGCGTCTCGAACGTTCCGGCCGCGCCCGGCCTGACGCAGCAGAATCCGCAGCGACAGGCCCATGCGCCCCGGCGCGTTTGCCCCGATCTCGGCCCAGGCTACGCTCGCTGCGACGCGCTCATGATCAATGAGAACGCGATGCGGCCCGACGTCGCCGGATGGGGACCGACCGATTTCCAGACGCGCTACAATCTGCCGTCGTCGACGAAGGGCTCCGGTCAAGTCGTCGCGATCGTGGATGCCTACGATAACCCCAACGCCGCAAGCGACCTTGCGGCGTACCGGTCGAACTTCGGTCTCGGCACGGCAAACTTCACGAAGTACAACCAGAACGGTCAGACGTCGGGCTTCCCCTCGGGCAACAAGAACTGGGGCCTCGAGGAAGATCTCGATATCGAGATGGTCTCGGCGGTCTGCCCGAACTGCACGATCTATCTCGTCGAGGCGAACGGCGCCGACACGGCCGATCTCGAAACGGCCGAAGCCGAAGCGGTGACGCTCGGCGCGCACATCGTCAGCAACAGCTGGGGCTGCACCGGATCGAACGCGTGCGTGAACACGTCGTACTTCGATAAGGCGAACACCGTCTATCTCGCATCGGCGGGCGACGGCAGCTACGGCACGCAGGCGCCGGCCGCGCTTGCAAGCGTCGTCTCCGTCGGCGGAACGACGCTCGCGAAGGCCGGCTCGACGTACAGCGAATCGACGTGGCACGGCACCGGCAGCGGTTGCGCGACCGGCGTCTCGAAGCCGTCGTGGCAGCACGACACCGGTTGCACCTACCGCACGATGAACGACGTTTCGGCGGTCGCATACGGCGTCGCCGAGTACGACAGCTACGGTTACGGCGGCTGGTTCACGGTCGGCGGAACGAGCGTCTCGTCGCCGATGCTCGGCGGCGTCTTCGGTCTCGCCGGCAATGCCAGTTCGCTCGATGCCGGCAAGAAGTTCTGGGGGCTCAAGAAAAAGAAGTACAAGAAAGAGCTCCACGATATCACGACCGGAAACAACGGCTCGTGCAGCCCGAGCTATCTCTGCACCGCCGGCAAGGGCTACGACGGACCGACGGGCTGGGGAACCCCCAACGGAATTGGTGCCTTCTAGGAAGCCCCGATTTTCCACGGTTGTCAGCGCAGACGAGGGGCGGGTGAAAACCCGCCCCTCTCCTCGTTCAGAAGAGTAAGCGAGCCTCCGTCGGCTCAGGGCACTTTTGGCGACGTTCCGGCGTTCCCAGATTAGCCTCTCCCGGGCCGCTGCAGCCAGGGGAGACTCTCACCGAAACCTAACCTATAGGTCCTCCCAGACCCACACGAAAAACATGAAGGAGCTCTTGTGAACGGACCCATCAAATTTGCGGCGCCGCTTCTCGCGGTGCTAGCACTGGCTGCCTGTAACGCGGGCGGCACTTCCACCATGCCGAGTACGGCGGGGCAGCCGATGTCTCGGTCACATCAGATGCCCGAGTGGCAGGCGAAGAATCTCGCCTCGCCGGCCTGCCCGCAAGTCGTCGGAGCGCCGACCTGCTTGGCGTTGATCCAAAAGGGCGGCATCAGCCCGACGGTCGCCGGCTGGGGCCCGACCGACTTCCAGACCCGTTACAATCTGCCGTCGAGCAGCAAGGGTTCGGGTCAGATCGTCGCGATCGTCGACGCGTACGACAATCCGAACGTTACTTCGGACCTCGCGATGTATCGCTCGAACTTCGGCCTCGGAACGGCCAACTTCACGAAGTACAACCAGAACGGTCAAACGAGCAACTATCCGCAAGGGAGCACCGGCTGGGGCGTCGAGATCGATCTCGACGTCGAGATGGTCTCGGCGGTCTGCCCGAAGTGCACGATCTATCTGATCGAAGCGAACGGCGCCGACACCTCGGATCTCGAGACGGCCGAAAAAGAAGCGGTGACGCTCGGCGCGCATATCGTCAGCAACAGCTGGATCTGCTACGGCTCGAACTCGTGCGACAATGCGTCGGCTTTCGATACGAAGGGCGTCGAGTATCTCGCCGCTTCGGGCGATTCCGGCTATGACGAGAACGGCAACCCCGAAACGTTCGCCAGCGTCGTCTCGGTCGGCGGCACGGTCCTGCAGAAGTCCGGCTCGAACTATACCGAGTCGGCCTGGAACGATGCGGGCGGCGGCTGCTCGAACAACGGCTCCGGCACCGGCATCACCAAGCCGTCGTGGCAGCACGACAAGAGCTGCACGTACCGCACGGACTCCGACGTATCGGCCGTCGCCTGGGGCGTCGCCGAGTACGACACGTACGGTGAGGGCGGCTGGTTCACGGTCGGCGGCACGAGCGTTGCCTCCCCGCTAGCCGCCGGCGTCTTCGCGCTCGCCGGAAACGCGAGCAGCCAGAATGCAGCCAAGAAGTTCTGGACGCTCAAGAAGAAAGCGTACAAGAAGGAGCTTCACGACATCACCTCCGGCAGCGACGGTTCGTGCGGCGGCAGTTACCTCTGCACCGCCGTCAAGGGCTACGACGGCCCGACCGGCTGGGGAACCCCGAACGGCACCAAGGCCTACTAGTAGCAGGCCGATCGCCGAATGAAGAGAGGCGGGCGCCGCAAGCGCCCGCCTCATTTTTATTCGTAATCGGGAATCTGGCGGTCGTTGTACTGGTCGAGAAAGAACCTGCGCCCCTTGGGCGCGCGAATCGGCACGAACTTCCGCGGCCGTTGCGCGAAGTCGAAGCAGTCGGCTGCCGGCGAGACCGCGCGCGCGTCGGCGGCCGCGAGCCGTCCGAGCCCGAAGAGATCTTCTGCAAAGCGCAGCACGCTCGCCGTCTCGTACTGAACGTGCGAGACGTAGTTCGCCTTCGCGTACGGAGAGATCACGAGCATCGGCACGCGAAAGCCGAGCCCGTCGTAATCCTTGAAGGGCGGCGGCACCGGATCGTAGAGCCCGCCCCAATCGTCCCAGATCACGAAGATCGCGGTCGAGTTCCAGAACTTGCTCGTCCCGATCTGATTGACGAGCGCCGCGACCCACGACGGCCCGAAGCCGCCGTGGCAGTTGACGTGATCGGAGTTCGCGCAGATCGGCGTGATCCAGGTGAAATTCGCGAGTCTGCCCGCGGGCACGTCGAGAAGAAATCTCTTCTGCGGCGTGACGACGTTCTTCCAATCCGGACCTTCGTAGATATGCTTTATCGCCTGGAAGCTCGACCAGACTGCGCCGTCGTCGCTCGACGGCGTGTCGTACCAACTCGAGTAGAAGCGCCACGAGAGCCTCGCCCCATCGAGCTCGTCGGCGAGCGTCTCGTAATCGAAGCACGGCGACTCCGTCTCGCCGTACGTGCGTTGCTCGGTGATCGTGGAGACCCAGGCGCCCGGACCGGGGACGCAGCCCCACGTTCCGTACGGAAGATCCACGCTCGATGCCGCCTGCGCCGCGATGATGTACTGATGCGCGGCGAAACTCTCGTCGAGCTGCGACTGAAAGGTACGATCGGAGAGCACCCATTCGTGCGCCATGTCGAAATACGGACGCGAGTCGCCGTGGGGCACGTAGACGTACGTCGGGTGTCGAACGCCGCGCGGTGCGCCGTCGACATACTCCTTATCGAAGCCGTCCATGCGGCATTGCGTTCCCGGCAGCGTTCCTCTCCCGTTGCACGCGGCATACATCGCGGCCGACGAGTGATCGATCACGTACTGCTCGTGCAGGCTGACCGGCGCGAGAGCGATCGTCCGCCCGTGCGAGTCCTTACCGCTCTCGACGGTGTAGGCTCCCGGATAGCCCATGAAGAGATTGTTGAACGACCGGTTCTCTTGAACGATGAAGACGACGTGCGAGATCTTGCCCGCCCCGGTACCGTTCACGCCCGAGAGGACGTTGCCGGCCGGGAGCGGCGCGCTCGAACAAGCGTTGAGCGCAAGGGCGGCCGCGAACGCGACAAACGAGCGCGGGAATACGTTCACTAGAGGCGAGGTTATTCTCGGAAACGGGGGGAACCTACGACTTTTCCACACCCTCACGAAAAGGAGCGATTTGTGAACGGATCCTTCAAACTCGCGGCGCCGCTGGCTATGGCGTTGGCCGTTGCAGCGTGCAACGCCGGCGGGTCGTCGGGCATGGTACCGACGACCGGCCAATCGGCCGCTTCGACGCAGGCGTATTCGGATTGGAAGGTGACCGGCTCCGCGCGACGCGCCTGCCCCGACGCTCGCCCCGGTGTGGAAGAGTGCGACGCGCTCGTCATCAACTCGCAGATCGGGCCCGCCGTCTCCGGCTGGGGACCGGCCGATTTTCAGGCGGCGTACGACCTGCCGTCCTCTTCGAAGGGCGGCGGTCAGATCGTCGCGGTCGTCGATGCGTTCGATAATCCGAACGTCGCATCGGATCTCGCCGTCTACCGTTCGAACTTCGGTCTGCCGACCGCGAACTTCACGAAGTACAATCAGGAAGGCAAGATCGGCGACTATCCGAAGGGCGATCCGGGTTGGGGCACCGAGATCGATCTCGACGTGCAGATGGTCTCCGCGACCTGTCCGAACTGCACGATCTATCTGGTCGAAGCGAAGACGAACAGCTCGAAGAATCTCTACGCGGCCGAGAAAGAGGCGGTGAAGCTCGGCGCGACCGTCGTCACGAATAGTTGGGGCGGCGGCGGCGGCGGCTCGACGCGCGGTGCGTTCAACACGGCCGGCATCGTCTACCTCGCGAGCGCGGGCGACAGCGGCTACGGCATGCAAGATCCCGCCGATTATCAGACCGTCGTCTCCGTCGGAGGAACGCTGCTCTCGAAGTCCAGCTCCGCGTACAGCGAGCGCGTCTGGCCCAGCAGCGGCGGTGGCTGCTCGAAGATAGCGAAGCCGAGCTGGCAGACCGATCCGAAGTGCAAGAAGCGCACCGGTAACGACGTCTCCGCGGTAGCGTGGGGCGTAGCGATCTACGACACCTATCCGAACGGCGGATGGGGCACGGTCGGCGGAACGAGCGTCTCGTCGCCGCTCGTCGCGGGCGTCTACGGTCTCGCCGGCAACTCGGGTTCGCAGGACGGCGGCAAAGTGCTCTGGACGCTCTCGAAAAAGCAACTGAAGAGCGGCCTGAACGCGATCAACAACGGACAAGTCTCGGGCTGTCCGTCACAGTACGCCGGCACCTACATCTGCGTCGCCGGTACGGGCGAGTTTGGAACGTACTCCGGCCCGACCGGCTGGGGAAGCCCGCACGGCATCTCCGCCTTCTAGTTCGTCGCCCCGCATCGGCCGATGGACTGCGTTGGCACGCGCCGCGATCGCGTTAGCGATCGCGGCTTGCTCTCCGCAGCACGCTTCGAGCCTGCCGGGCGCCGCTGACGCAAACGTGCGGCGAACGGCGACGCCGATAACGCACGTCGTCTTCGTCATTCAGGAGAACCGGTCGTTCAATAACCTCTTCATGGGGTATCCCGGCGCGAAGACCGCCAAGCACGGCTACGACGAGACCGGCGCGAAGATCGAGCTGCAACCGATAGACCTCGCAACCGGCTGGGACATCGATCACTCGTCGCGCGCCTTCTTCACCGATTGCGACGGAGCGGGCAGCGTACCCGGAACGCACTGCAAGATGGACGGCTGGAACAACGAGTTCGCCGGTATCGGCCATCCCGTGAACTTCGCTTATGGATACGTGCCGCGAAAGCAGATCGAGCCGTACTGGGAGATGGCGAAAGCGTACGTGCTCGCCGACCGCATGTTCGCCTCGAATCTCGACGGGAGCTTCATCGCGCATCAGTATGTCGTTGCCGCCTACGCGAGCGACGCGGTCGACTTCCCGATCACGTCGTGGGGATGCTGGGGCGGCAAGACCGACACGATCTCGACGCTGACGCAGGCGCGCGCGTACGGCCCCTCGATTCGCGCCTGTTTCGAGAATCCGACGATCGCCGAGCGCGCCGACGCGGCGGGCCTGAGTTGGCGCTTCTACGCCGGAGCGATTCACGATAACGACGGCCTCTGGTCGTCGTACCAAGCCGATCGAAAGATCTTCAAGGGTCCCGACTGGTCGACCGACGTCGTCAGCCCGCCGGCCCAGTTCCTCACCGACGTCGCGGGCGGATACCTCGCGAACGTCACCTGGATCGCGCCGACGCTCACGACGTCCGACCATCCGGGCCTCAACGCAGGCGGGGGCCCGGCCTGGGTCGCGTCGGTCGTCAACGCCGTCGGCGAGAGCCCGTACTGGGATTCGACCGCGATCTTCATCATCTGGGACGATTGGGGCGGCTGGTTCGATCCGGTAAAGCCGGTCTACGAAGATTACGACGGGCTCGGTTTTCGCGTTCCGATGCTGATCGTCTCGGCCTACGCGCGGCAGCACTACGTCACGCACGTCCAGTACGAGACCTCGAGCGTCCTGCGCTTTATCGAGGATAACTTCGGCCTCGCACCGCTCGCGAAGAGCGACGAGCGAGCGAACGATCCGGCCGACGATGCCTTCGATTTCGATGCGCCGCCGCGCGCCTTCCAGAAGATCCGCGGCGGCAAATCTGCGCGCTACTGGATGCAACTCGAGCGCGCTCCGGAGCGACGCGGCCGCGCCAACGTCATCGGTGACGATTAGAACCTTCGTCGCGATCGCTGCCGCGCTCGCCGCCGCGGCGTGCTCGGCGCAGCCGGGCACGTGGCGGCCCGCCGCCGCGATCGGCGGCGCGCGGCGCGCGACCGCGAGCCCGATCGAGCACGTCGTCTTCGTCGTCCAAGAGAATCGTTCGTTCAACAACCTCTTCATGGGCTATCCCGGCGCGACGACGCAGCCTTACGGCTTCGACACGTACGGAGATAAAATTCCACTGCAACCCATCGATCTCGAGACCGACTGGGACATCGACCACTCCTCCACCGCCTTCTTCGCCGCCTGCGACGGAACCGGCAAAATTCCGGGCACGGACTGCAGAATGGACGGTTGGAACAACGAGCAGGCGACGCTGCACCATCCCCAAAATCCCGCGTACGGCTACGTGCCGCGCAGCGAGACCAAACCATATTGGGAGATTGCGAAGCAGTACGTGATCGGCGACGACACGTTCGCCTCAAACCTCGATGCGAGCTTCGTCGCCCATCAATACATCGTCGCCGCGTACGCGAGCCGCTCCGTGAACGGGCCGGCCGGCCCGTGGGGATGCGAGGGCGGCACGAACGACACCGTCGCGACGCTCACCGCGAAACGCGCGATCGGCACGAAGCGCATCGTCACGTGTTTCAAGAATCCGACGATCGCGGCGGCGGCCGACGCGGCCGGGGTCACGTGGCGCTTCTACGCAGGCGGCATCGACGACGACGGCGGCCTGTGGTCGTCCTATCAGGCCGACCGCGCGATCTACGACGGCCCCGACTGGAGCGCCGACGTGATCGACCCGCCCGCGCAATTTCTCACCGACGTGGCGCACGGGAAGCTCGCGAACGTCACGTGGATCACGCCGACCTACTCGACCTCGGATCACGCGGGACTCGGCGCAACCGACGGCCCGGCCTGGGTGGCGAGCGTCGTGAACGCGATCGGGACCAGCAAGTTCTGGAAGAGTACGGCGATCTTCATCATGTGGGACGATTGGGGCGGCTGGTTCGATCCCGTCCAGCCGGTCTACGAAGATTACGACGGCCTCGGCTTCCGCGTACCGCTGCTGATCCTCTCGCCCTACGCGCATAAGGGCTACGTGACGCACGTGCAGTACGAGACGGCGAGCGTCGTGCGCTATATCGAAGACAACTTCGGGCTGCCGCAGATGGCAACCAGCGACGCGCGCGCCAACGATCCTGCGACCGATGCCTTCGACTACGCGCAGGCGCCGCGAAAGTTCCGGAGGATTCACGGCGACAAGCCGGCGGCGTATTGGACGCGCTTGGAGCGCCGTCCGCGCCGAACGACACCGCGAGGCATTCTCGGTGACGATTAGAACGCTCGGGGCTCTCGCCGCCGGCTGCGCGCTCACTGCCTGCAACGCAGGCGCCGGCGCGATCGCGGTTCCCGCAGTGCCTTCATCGAGGGTCGAGGCGACGGCGAGCCCGATCAAGCACGTCGTCTTCATCGTGCAGGAGAACCGCTCGTTCAACAACCTCTTCATGGGCTATCCCGGCGCGAAGACCGCGAAGTACGGATACGATACGTACGGGAACAAGCTACCGCTGCAGTCGCAGGTGCTCGCGACGATCTGGGACATCGATCATTCGTCGCGAGCCTTCTTCAAAGCGTGCGACGGTCACGGCAGCCTGCCCGGGACGCACTGCAAGATGGACGGCTGGAACGGCGAGGAGGCGGGTCAGGGGCATCCGGCAAACCCCGCGTACTCGTACGTACCTCGGGATGAGACGGCGCCGTATTGGGAGATCGCCAAGCAGTACGTCCTCGCCGACCGCACCTTCGCCTCGAATCTCGACGGCAGCTTCATCGCCCATCAATACATCGTTGCCGCCTACGCCAGCCGCGCCGTGGACTATCCGCTATCCTACTGGGGCTGCGAGGGCGGGGCGACCGACGTGATCTCGACGCTGACCGACCAGCGGACGTACGGCTCCACCATCCGCGTCTGCTTCAAGAATCCGACGATCGCGAGCGAGGCGGATCGCGCCTCGCTGACCTGGCGCTTCTACGCCGGAGCGGTCAACGGCGATGGCGGTCTCTGGTCGTCGTACCAGTCCGATCGCAAGATCTACGACGGACCCGACTGGAAGGCCGACGTAATCAGCCCGCCGGCGCAGTTCCTCACCGACGTCGCGAACGGCAGCCTCGCGAGCGTCACGTGGATCACGCCCCTCTTCGCCGACTCCGACCACGCGGGGCTCCAAGCCTCGGGCGGCCCGGCCTGGGTCGCCTCCCTCGTCAATGCGATCGGCACGAGCAAGTTCTGGAAGAACACGGCGATCTTCATCATGTGGGACGACTGGGGCGGCTGGTTCGATCCGGTAAAGCCCGTCTACGAAGACTACGACGGCCTCGGATTCCGCGTGCCGCTCCTCATCGTCTCGCCGTACGCAAAGCAAGGTTACGTGACGCACGTCCAATACGAGACGGCGAGCGTGCTGCGCTACATCGAAGACAACTTCGGCTTGGGACAACTCGCGCCGAGCGATACGCGCGCGAGGGATCCGGCAAACGACGCCTTCGACTACGCGCAGCCGCCGCGCAAGTTCCATACGATCGCCGGGAGCAGATCGCGCGCCTACTGGATCGAGCGGAGCCGCCGCCCGCCTCGCATGCCGCCGGCGATCATCGGCGACGACTGAAGAAAAAGAGAACGGGATGGCGCAAGGCCATCCCGTTTCGTCTTTGCTTCCGCTCTTGGAAGCGGAGGTTTTCGAAGCCCTGCTACGGCTTGTTCGACGGCGTCTGGATGCCGGACTCGACGTCCAGCGACGCGTTGAGGCCGTTGTTGAAGCTGTACTGGTAGGTGCTTCCGCTCGGGCTGTACTTGTAGACGTCGACCGCTCCCGTGCTGATATCGCCGACCGTCAGGACCTTACCCTTGGCATTGAGGTTGCCGAAGAGCACTTCACCCTGCATCGGCGTCGTGCTGAGCACGTGACACGCCGGGTTGCAGCCCTTGTAGACGACGAGCGAGCCGCTGAGGTCAAACGATCCGAGGTTGCCCTTCTTGTCGAGGAAGAGGCCGCCGTAGTATGACTGCGACGTGCCCGTGGCAACCGTGCCGCTGCCGCTGCAGCCCTTGAAGTAGACGAGCACGAAGCCCGAGAACGAGGCCGCCTCGGCGGAGAGCCAGCAGTCGCCGTTCTTCGCGAGCGCGACGCCGGCGCCGTAGCCGCTGGCCGACGGGTTCGTCAGCGTCGCGGTGCAGCCGCCCGAGAGCGTGCAGACTTGGATGTCGCCCGTGCCGGAGCCGCCGACGATGTCGCCGATGAGCACCGTTCCGGTAGCGGCGCTGATCGAGGCGGCGGCGGCGGCCTGACCCGTGCTGTCGGTGATCGAGCCGACGAGCGTGCCGCAGCCCTTGTAAACGTCAAGTTCTGACGGGTAGCCTTGGGGAACGAGCAGGTTGCCCTTCGTGTCGGCGCCGAGGCCGTTGACGTAGCCGGCCGAGACGGTGCAGTTCGGCGCGGCGTTGCTCGGGTTGGTTCCCGCGTAGCCGTACACGACGCCGCCGTAGAACTCGTTGGACCACGTGGAGGGCTTGGCTTTCTTATCCGGGATGATGTGCGTCGCGAGGTGGAGTCTCTTCTCGCCGGCCGGCTGCATCCAAACTGGAACGTGGCTCAGCGGCGTGAAGTGTCTACCTTGCATCTGGGTCCCGCTGCTCGGAATCGAGCTGGACCCAATATTGCTGCCGGAACAGCCTGCGAGCAGTCCCACAGCAACTGCCGTGCACAGCGCTGAAGTTAACAAACGCATCAGGTTGTAATCTCCTTAGCATGTAGAGGGAAAGTTAGGCCCGCCGGGCTCGTTCAGAGAGCCCTTGGGCCTTGCCCGGTTGGTGCTGCCCCGCACTCCCCAAATCCTCTACCCCCGTTGCCTTTTTCGGCGCTCCGCTCGGCCTGAAGAAGGAGCCGAGCGAGCGGGGTCGCGGCAGGCGCGGCACGCCCCGGCGACCGGCCGAATCAGCACATGAGAGCGGAGCGACGGTATCCGCCGCTCCGCATTCTCGTCGGAGAGATCGAGAGGTTCGACTATTCCTTGGAACGCGGGTTGAAAGCCGCGCCTTCAACGTCATCGCTGGCGTTGAAACCGCTGGTGATGCTGAACTGATACGTGAGACCGGTCGGCTTGTACTTGTAGACGTCGAGTTCGCCGTTGGCGTAGTCGCCGGCGACGAACTCCGTCGACTTCTTATTGAGGTGTCCGTATACCGAGTCGCCGTTGAGCGCGAACGGACCGCCGACGAGCGTGCACGTCGGATTGCAGCCTTTATAGACGCGCAACGCCGGCGTAAAGGCATCGATCGAAACGAGGTTGCCCGCCTTATCGATGTCGAGACCGCCGTAGTAGGCGTTCACGAAGCCGGTCGCGGCCTGGCCGGCGCCGGTGCAGCCGGCGAAGTAGGTCAAGGTCGCAGTACCGCCGCTGCTCGTAGCCGAGGCCCAGCAGTCGCCGTTCTTGGCCTGGGCGACGCCCGCGACTTCGTACATGTTCGCGTTGGTTAGGTTGGTCGTGCATCCGCCCGAGAGCGTACAGAGTGAGATGCTGCCTGCGCCGCTCGTGTCGAAGATGTTGCCGACGACGATCGTACCCGTCGCGGCGTTCGGGCTCGTGGCGTCGGAAGGCTGGCCGTAGTTATCGCTCGTCGAACCAACCGAAGGACCGCACATGCCGGGGCCCTTGTAGACGATGATCGTTCGGCTGCCGCCGTCGGGATCGATGAGGTTGCCTTTGCCGTCGACCGCGATGCTATTGGGATAGCTCGCCGTCTCACTGCAAATCGGGCCGCTGCCGTTGGTCTTGTAGCCGTTGATGAGGGCCGCGAAGAACTGGCTGCCGTAGATGCCGCCCTTGGCCTTCTTGTCGGGGACGATCCTGCTCAGGACGCGCTGCGGGTTCCACGTGCGCAGTTCGACGGGGATGGGGTTGGCCGTCCGCGAGAATCCAGGCACGAAGCGGCCGTTTATGAGGTGATTCTCTGCTCCCATGGTACCCGGCGCCGTTGGGGTCGACGCGCTGCTGCCGGAACAGGCTGCGAGAAGCCCCGCAGCGAGTGCCGTGCACAGCGCTGAAGTTAACAAACGCATCAGGTTAATCTCCATTCACCGTAGTGGGGAAAGTTAGGCCCGCGAGGCTAGAGGAAAGCCTTTGGACCCACTGGGGTGGTGCAGCCTGGCATTCCCCGAATCCTCTACCCCACGGGGCGAGCGGGCGCCGCCCCGGGGCCCCTCAGCCGGCGAGGGCCGAATCAGCCCTCCGCGATGCTCGTCACGGCCGTGACGAGCGAGTCCTTCCCCTTCGTCGCCGTCGTGAAGGCCATGCGCGCGTAATCCACGACCTCGGGCAGCCGGCGCGCGTAGCCGGTGATGAACCGCCACGAGAAGAGACGCTTGGGCGAGAGATACTCGGCTTCGTAGAGCAGGAGCAGGTTCGTGAGGACGAAGTGGCGCATCGCGCTGCCCTTTTTGATATGGACGCGCCAGCGCTTGGAGATATCGACGTTGGTGAAGACGTCGTTGCGCAGCGAGCCCGAGAGGACGGCGGCGCTCACCGTGACGAGGCTGTCGTACTCCTGCGGCATCCGGTCGCGTTGCTCGATCGTCGCTCGTCCGAAGTCCACGCACCAGTACTCTTCCTGCGGCTTGTCGATCGTGAAGACCCACCGCGTGTTGCGGATCAGCGGCCGGAGCAGGCGCGTCGCCTTGAAGAATTTATTGAAGTACTTCGAAAAGTCGTCGAACGAGACCGCCTTCGTCTCTTCGGAGCGGTACGTCTTCTCGAGGCGCTCGCTCTCGGCCGCGGCGCGCTGCTCGGCGTACGCGACGACGTCTTCGATTATCGCATCCGTAAGCGCGAACCCCGACTCCGAAGACCAACTGCTGCCGACCGGCATGATCGTCAGCCGGCTGTGCGGCACGCGTCCGGCGTTCGCTTCGAAGTAGGCGCGCATCTCCGGCGCGGAGACGAGGAAGCGGTTCTCGTCGCGCACCTCGCGGTGGAGGTGGCAGATGCCGCTGGCGAACGGCACCGCGTAGCGCGGATTGAGCTGCTGCGCCGCCGCCACGAAGGCCTCCATGTACGTGCGCGAGTCGACCGGCAGGCGATCGGCCGGGTCTTCGAACGTGTAGCGCGTCGGATACGACCACGCCGGCGAGTGGCTGCGAAGCATGAAGTCCACGTCGGGGTACTTGGCGCGGAACTTTTTCCAGAGCGAGGGTAGCGGTTTCGCATCGTTGAGATCCACCAGCACCGTGCCGTCGGCCTCGATCACCGCGACGCTGTCGTCTTGGAAACTCACCTGATAACTCGTGAACGAAAAGCCGTCGGCGAGTTCGAGCGTCTCGCCGTGGTTCAGCTCGACGACCTCCCCGAAGCCCATCTCGCGCAGCTGCGTTCCGAGGCCGGAGATCGGGAACTTCGCGACGATCGCGGTCGTCTGCTTCCCGAACTTCCGGAGCGTCTTCGGATCGAAGTGATCGAAGTGCCAGTGCGTGACGTAGACGTAATCGGCCGAGAAGATGTCCGGACCGAACACCGGCGGCGGCGCGTGCCACCACGACGACCAGTAGGTGGGCTCGTTCAGCCAAGGATCGATGACCAGCCGCTTCCCTCGCGCCGTGACGTCGAGGCAGGCGTGGCTTACAATTCGGAACTCCATAACTCTCTTCTTCGGTTGTTACTCGTCTTCTTCGCTTTTTCTCATTCGCTGTCGAGCGGCTTATACGAAGGCGGCTGACGGAGGAAGTATTGTAGCGAGTACTTCGACGGAATCGCGCTAAACGCTCGCGGCGGCTGGCTGAAATCGAAGCAATCGGCGATGCTCGTCGCACGCTTATCGGTCGTACCCAGACTCCCGAGATCGAAAACGTTCTCGGTGAACTTCAAGATGCTTCCGAATTCGTACGGCGTGTGCGAGATGTAGCCTGGAACGCTCGGGGTTGCCTCGCGAGCGTAGGCCGAGACCACGAGCATCGGGACGCGGAAACCTAGACCGCCCCAGTTGTCGAAGAACGGCGGCGGCTCGTGATCGTAGAACCCGCCCCAGTCGTCCCAGACGACGATCACGGCGGTCGAATCCCAGTAGTTGCTCTGACCGACGGCATTGACGATGGACGCTACCCACGACGGCCCCGTATCCGACTGCACGGCGGGATGGTCGGAGTTGTTGTCGTCGGGCACGATCCACGAAACGGCCGGAAGCGTGCCGTTGGTGATGTCGCTGAAGAAAACTTTCGGCTGCGCGATGTTCGTCTTCCACTCCGGACCGTTGCGGACCGCGTCGATCGCATCGAAGCCGTTCCAGAGCGCGCCGGTGCCGTTGGGCTCGGGTGGGGAGTAGTACTTCCACGACACGCTCTTGGCATCGAGCAGGTCGCGCATCGTCGCGTACTCGAGGCACGGAAACGGCCCTTTATGGTATTGATCCTTGATCTTCGCCTTCGTGTAGAGCAGCTGCGAGGTCTTCGTTCCCTTGGCCGCGTCGCAGCCCCACGGCATATGCGACGGAAAGTCGACGAGGCTCTTCGTCTGCGCCTTGTTGATGATCGTACCGGCCGCGATCAGATCCTGATGCGCGGTAAAGCTCCCGCTGCCTTGCGTCTGAAACATGTGATCGGCGAGGACGTACTGCTCCGCGATGTCCCAGTAGGGCGCGATCTGCGCCGGATCGACGTACTGATAGATCGTCGTGCCGACTTTGCCGGGGCAATTCTTGCCGCCGCCCTCGAGGCCGAAGCCGTCCATCGCGCCGTCGTCGTAATCGATGCCGACGTTCTTGTACGAGTGGCTCCAATCGCACTTCCCGGGAAGATCGGTCTTCGTCAACGGCACGTACTCGTCGCCGCTCGGGCAGCCGCCGGAGCCGGCGCGCGGACGCGATATCCGGCCCGCCGCGAACCGATACGCCGGCGCGATCCGCGCCGTGGGCGGCTTCATGCATCCGCCCTGCGTCCCGTCGGCGTTCGGAAACGACGAGAAGAAGTCGTCGAAGCTGCGATTCTCCTGAATGACGATGACGACGTGCTGGATGTAACCCGATCCGCTTGCCGATTCGGGCGCGACGCGTTGCGGCAAGCTGCCGCTCGTCGAACCGCCGCCGCACGACGCGAGCGTAACGGCGGCGACGAACGTCGCGGCGAGAGCGCGAGGGGCGACACGCATCTGCAGACTCCTGTAAAGGCTCTGTGATCGAGATGTAACCATTTCTTTCATAAAAAGCAGGCGTAACCTTCCCGCGCCGCTACTCCGAATCGACCGGCTGGTTCGACGGAGGCTGACGCTTGAAGAACTCCCGCGAATGCTCCGAGGGGATCGCGGTAAAGGCGCGCGGCTTGCCGGTGAAGTCGAAGCAGTCGCCGATCGCGGTCGCGCGCGCGTCGGTCGTGCCGAGGCTGCCCAAACCCCAGACGTTCTCGACGAACTTGAGAATGCTGCCGAACTCGTACTGCGTGTGCGAGACGTAGCCGCCCCGGCTCGAGGTCCCCGTGCGCGCGTAGGGCGAGACGACGAGCATGGGAACGCGGAAACCCAAACCGCCCCAGTGATCGAACGACGGCGGCGGCACGTGATCGTAGAATCCGCCCCAGTCGTCCCAGACGATGACGATCGCGGTCGACTTCCAATACTTGCTCTCGCCGATCGCATTGACGATGCTCGCAACCCACGCCGGCCCGAGATCGTGGTTTCCCGGATGGTCGGAGTTGTTGTCGTCGGGGACGATCCACGAGACCGCCGGCAGCGTGCCGTTCGTGACGTCGTCGAAAAAGACGGTGGGCTGTTTCGTAACGTTCGTCGTCCACTCGGGTCCGTTGCGCACCGCGTCGATCGCGTCGAACGCGTTCCAGAGGGCGCCGGTCCCATGGGGCTCCGGGGGCGAGTAGTACTTCCACGATACCGACTTGGCGTCGAGAAGATCGCGCAGCGTCGCATAGGTGAAGCACGGGGACGGGCCCTTATCGTATTCGAGCTGCAAGTCCACGAGCAGCGACGTCTTCGTTCCCGACGGAGCGTCGCAGCCCCACGGCATGTGCGAGGGAAAGTCCACGACGACTTCGTTCTTCGCCTTGTCTATGACCGTGCCGCCCGCGATGAGGTCTTGATGCGCGGTGAAGCTGCCGCTGCCTTGGGTCTGGAACATCGCGTCGGCAAGCACATACTGTTTGGCGATGTCCCAGTACGGGCCGATCTGCGAGGGCTTGACGTATTGGTACGGCGCTTTGCCCGCTTTGCCGGGACAGGCTTTGCTGCCGCCCTCCAGATTGAAGCCGTCCATCGCGCCGCCGTCGTAATCGGTGCGGAAGTTTCCGTAGCCGTGGCCCCAGTCGCACGGCTCGACGAGATCGGAGGCCTTCAACGCGATGCGCTGCGGGCCCGCGGACGTCTTCATGTAGCCGTACGTTCGTCCGTTCGCGCCGGGAAAGGTCGCGAAGAGATCGTCGAAGGTGCGGTTTTCCTGAATGACGATGACGACGTGGCGCACGTAGCGCGAGAGCCGGTTCTGCGGCGCGGCGCTCGCCGGCGGCGCGGCGGGCGGCGTCGTCGCGGAGCCGGCGCACGCCGCTAGGAAGAGGACGACGAACGCCGCCGCAGAGGCTCGCACGGCGCGGAGGCTAGGAGCCCGAACGCAGCGCGATGGCGCCGGTCGTCGTCGTGAGGCGGACGTGCGCGCTGCCGGTTCCGATCTTTCCCGACGCGCGAACGCCGACGAGGTTCTCGCGCGCCTGCGTAATCTGCGAGAGATCGCTCGAGAAAGCGCCGACCGTGCTCGACGCTTCGACGCTCGCATCGCTTTGCGGCGCGAGCGTCAGCCGGATCGCGCCGGTCGTCGCATTCAGATCCACCGAACGACTGCCGGTCACGCCGCCGAGATCGGCCGTTATCGCACCGGCCTGGGTGTCGACCGCGACGTCGCCGCCGACGTTGGCTATCTCGACCTCTCCCGCGACGTTCCCGACGCGGAGCGATGCGTTCAACGGAACGGAGATTCGGTAGCGAACCCCGCCGCCGTTCGTGCTGCCCGAATACGAGGTTGCGATGGAGATCGCGCCGCCCTCGCGGCGCACGGTGACGCCGACGTTGCGCAGCTCCTGCTCGTCGGAACCGTATTTGATCGCCACGACGTCCACGACCGGCCTGCGCCATCCGTCGATGCGAACGGTGCCGGCGACGTTGTCGACGCGAACGAGCGGGGCCTCACCCGCCGCAAGCGCCTGATGGACCGTCTCGTGGTAGCGCTCGCCGAACGAACCGGCGCAACCCCCGAGCGCAATGACCGTAATCAATAAAAATGCGCGCACGCTATCCGCTCATTTCAACTCGTGCTTAGGGAACGCATGCCGACGCGAGGAAGCAGCGCGTCGAAGTCCTCGGCGCGACAGAGGTGCGCGGCCGGCGTCATCGCCGTGCCCGCCCCCGCCGCGGTGCCGAGACGAAGGCCCTGCTCGAGCCCCGTCTCCTCGGCAAGCGCAATCGCGAGGCCCGCGACCATCGAATCGCCCGATCCGACGGTGCTGCGCGCCTCCACTGCGGGAGCGACTGCCTTCCACGCGCCGCCGGGGCCGACGCCGATCGCACCCTGCGCGCCCTGCGAGATCACGACGCTCTCCGCCCCCAAACGCTGCAGTTCGCGCGCCGCCGCCAGCGCCTGCTCGTCGTTCTCGATCGCCGTGCCGAGCACGCCGGCCGCCTCCTCGACGTCCGGTTTGACGAGCGCAGGCTTTGCCGCAAGGACGCGTGCGAGCGCCGCGCCCGAGGCGTCGACGACGCAGCGCGCTCCGAGCTCGCGCAATCGGCAGACGAGATCGTAGTACGTCGTCTCGGGCAGACCGGGCGGAAGACTTCCGCCGAGCACGACGACGCGGCCGCGCGCCGATTCGCGCAGACGCGCTTCGAGGTCGAGCAGGCGCGACGGATCCACGCTCGCGCCGGGAAGGTAGATGCGCGTGCGGCGCGCGCTCGCGCTCTCGTAGAGCATCACGTTCAAGCGCGTCATCTCGGGTACGTCGTCGAACGCGTGCGGCACGCGCTCTTCGTCGAGCCGCGAGCGAATCATCGCGCCGGTGACGCCGCCGACGAAGCCGAGTGCGATCGTTTCGCGGCCGAGCCGCCGAATGACGCGGCTCGCGTTGAGGCCTTTCCCGCCGGCATCGAGCGAAGCGAGGGCGCAACGGTTGACGTCGCCGAGCACGAACGCATCGATCGCGATCGCTTCATCGACGGCGGGGTTCAGCGTGACGGTTAGGATCGGGCCGCTCATCGGTTCTTCATCATATCTTCTCGCCGTTGCTCTACTTTAACCCGCATGGGCCCGAGCGGGACGGCCACGAGCGCGCACCACGACGAGTTCGTCGCGCGCTGTCGCGGGCTGCGGCCGATGCGGACCGCCGTCGTCCACCCCTGCGACAAGATCGCGCTCGAGAGCGCGCTCGCCGCCGGCGCCGCCGGGATCATCGTCCCGGTGCTCGTCGGGAACGCGAAGGTCGTCGAGACGTTGGCTCGCGCGGCGCGACTCGATCTCTCCGGATGCGAGGTCGTAACCGCGAGCGACAGCCGCGATGCCGCCGCAAAGGCGGTCGAGTTGGCGCGAACCGGGGGCGTCGAAGCGCTCGCGAAAGGCAGCCTTCACTCCGACGAGCTGCTGCACGCGATCGCGATTCCCGATTCCGGTCTGCATACGCAGCGGCGATTGACGCACGCGTACGTGACGGACCTTCCCGGTCATCCCGAGCCGCTGCTGATCACCGACGCCGTCGTCAACATCGCGCCCTCGCTCGAAGAGAAGCGCGACGTCGTCCAAAACGCGATCGACCTCGCCCACGCGCTCGGCCTCGACGAGGTGCGCGTCGCGCTCCTCTCCGCCGTCGAAACCGTAACCCCCCGCGTTCCGTCCACGCTCGACGCCGCGGCGCTCTGCAAGATGTCCGATCGCAAGCAGATCGTGGGAGCGGTCGTCGATGGTCCGCTCGCGCTCGACGACGCCCTGAGCGCGCAGGCCGCCGCGGAGAAGGGCATCGTCTCGCCGGTCGCCGGCCGCGCCAACGTGCTCGTCGTGCCGGATTTCGAATCGGGCAACATGCTGGCGAAGGCGTTGATCCTTCTCGCCGGCGCCCAAGCCGCCGGCGTCGTTCTCGGCGCGAGCGTTCCGGTCGCGCTGACGAGCCGGGCCGACTCGATCGCGACGCACGTTGCGTCGCTCGCGGTCGCGCGCCTTCTCTGCGAGCGCGGCGGCAAGCCTACGTTACGTGCAGTACCGCCGCGCCGCGGAGCTCGTCCCGTTTGAGCATCAGCAGCGCGCGGTTCGCGTCGTCCAAACGCAATCCAACCGTAACGCTTTGGATCTGAATCTCGCCGGCGATCTTGAGAAACTCCTCGCCGTCGGCGCGCGTGTTCGCCGTTACGCTGCGAATCTCGCGTTCGTAGAAGAGGTCGCGCTCGTAGTCGAGCGGCGGGATTTGCGAGAGATAGATCCCCGCGATCGCAAGGATGCCGCCGCGGTCGAGCGATCGCATGATCGGCGGAACGAGCTCGCCGGCTGGCGCGAAGAGAATCGCGGCGTCGAGCGGCGCGGGCGGAGGCTCGGTCGCCTCGCCGATCCAGTCCGCGCCGAGATCGCGCGCGAGGTCGCGATGGACGCCGCCGCGGCTCATCACGAAGACGCGGCACTTCCAGTGCTTGAGCACTTGGAGCGCGAGATGCGCCGAGCCGCCGAAACCGTAGAGCCCGACGGTCGCGCCGGGGACGACGCCCGCGCGCTTGATCGCGCGGAAGCCGATGATGCCGGCGCAGAGCAGCGGCGCCGCGTGCTCGTCGTCTATGCGCTCGGGCAACCGATAGGCGAAATCTTCCGGGACGACGGCATACTCTGCGTATCCGCCGTCGTGATCCCAGCCGGTGAAGCGTGCGTTCGGGCAGAGGTTCTCTCGCCCGCTTCGGCACCAGGCGCAGGCGCCGCACGTCTGCCGCAGCCACGCGATGCCGGCACGATCGCCGACGCGAAAGCGCCGGCTTGCGGGTCCGAGGCTCTCGACGACGCCCACGACCTCGTGTCCCGGCACGATTCCCGCGTGCTTTGGGACGAGGTCGCCCTCGGCGACGTGGAGATCGGTTCGGCAGACGCCGCACGCCGCGACGCGCAAGAGAATCTCGCCCGCCGCGGGGATCGGACGAGGCTTTTGCGCGAGGCGCAACGGCGCGGCTTCGATGGGCGCCGGACTCGGCAGAACGATCGCATTCATGATTTCTTCTCAGAGCGGGTATAGACTCGGCGCCATGAGTTTTCCCGTCCAGATAACCTTCCGCGGCCTCGACCACTCCGAGGCGCTCGACACGCTGATCCGCGACGAAGCTGCGAAACTCGAGAAGTTCTTCGACGCCGTCGTCAGTTGCCGCGTCCTCGTCGAGCGGCAGACCGGACTCCATCACAGCGCCGCCCCGTACGTCGTTCGCGTAAGCCTGGTCGTTCCCGGCGCCGACCTCGCGATCGCAACCGAGCCGAGCGACGATGCCGCGGCTGCGGTTCGCGATACGTTTAGGCGCGCGCGCCGGCGCCTGCAAGACCGCGCGCGGCGGCGGGCGGGGCCGCACGTCCGCGCGAGTCTGCGGTAGCGCGGCGGAAGGCCGTTAGGCCGATCGAACCTCGATCTTCCGCGGCGCGATCGGCTTGGTCGGCGTCAACTCAACCTTCAACACGCCCCTGTCCACCGTCGCCGAGACGGCGTTTGCGTCGAGATCCTGCGGCAGCGTAACCGTGCGCGCGAACGAGCCGTGACGCATTTCGCGCCGATGGTACCGAACGTCGCGTCTCTCGAAGCGGTCGGTATGATCGCCGGAGATCGTAACGGTGCCGCCGCTGACCTCGACGTTGATCTCTTTCGGGTCGAAGCCCGGTGCCGCCATCTCGATGACGTACTTGCCGTCCTTCTCGTAGAGATCGAGCGGAGCGTTGTTGAAGCGCGGCTTCGGCAGTTGCCAGTCGAAGAACGAGTCGAACATCTGATCGAGCAACGCCAGGTCGCCGTTTCCTTCTCTTGCCTTCATGAGCGTCATGTGCGTGATTTCCTTTCTCGTGCCCAATTCTAGCGCGCGCTTGAGAATCGGCGCGGGAGGCGGCGGGAAGAACCTGGGAAGGGGCGATTCACGATGCCTTCCGGGTTCGAGCGTAGGCTTGTCGGCATGAAAGCAACCGAAACAGAGATCGCCCGGCTCCTGGCGCGTTACGGCATCGCCCCGATCGAAACGCGTGGAACGGCTTCCGCACGAGCCGCAGCCGGCGGCCGCACCGCGACGATCTATCTCTCGCGCGCGGAGGGTCCCGCGCAACTCACGCTGAGCGTCGGCGGCGTGACCGTTACGGCGGTACCTCCCAACGACCTCAGCGGGGCGCTCGCCGTCGTGCGCAACCTGCAAGCGATGGGCGGATTGCCCGGCGATGCGAGTTTCGAGCACATGCTTGCCGGCCTGCTCGAAAAAGCGGTCCGGCTCTTCGACGAGACGGGCGCGACCGCGTTCGCGCTCTCGTCGCTGCACCTCCATCCGACGTCGTATCATATCGGCGAGGCGACGCTGCTGCACGAAAAGCCGCTCGAGCTCAAACCGAGGCTCGAACCCGATACGCACGACCGGCACGCGATCTACGACCATCGCCACGGCGACTCGACGAAGTTCCCAAAGTGAGGCGCACGCTCGAGCAGACGATCGTTCCGCTCGCCGGCGCGCCGGGGGAGAACGAAGGTCTCTTCGAGCTCGCCAGAGAGGCGCGCGTCGTCCTGATCGGCGAAGCGACGCACGGCACGCACGAGTTCTACCGAATGCGCGCAGAGCTGACGAAGTTGCTGATCGCGAACGAGGGGTTTACGGCCGTTTGCATCGAGGGCGACTGGCCCGACGCGTATCGAGTGAATCGCTACGTACGGGCGGCGGACGGCGATGTCGAGGCGACCGAGGCGCTGGCGGGATTCGAGCGCTTTCCAACGTGGATGTGGCGCAACGCGGACGTGCTGGACTTCGTCGGATGGTTGCGCGAGCATAACGATTACCGGCAGTCGGAAGGACTGCCCAAGGTTGGGTTTTACGGCCTCGACCTCTACAGCATGTACGCATCGATCGACGCGGTGCTCGAGTATCTCGATCGCGTCGATCCCGCCGCAGCCGCCCAAACTCGAAGACGCTACGAATGTTTGGAAGTCTATGCCGAGCATCCGGAGCGATACGGCATCGCCGCGGCGACCGGGATCGAGCCGCATTGCCGCGACGAGGTCGTCGCGGCGCTCCTAGAGATACAGACGAAGGCGGCCGCGTACGCGCGTACCGACGGGCGCGTCGCCGAGGATCAGTACTTCTACGCCGAGCAAAACGCGCGGATCGTCGCGAACGCCGAGCGCTACTACCGGGCGATGGTCGATTACTCGGCATCGACGTGGAACTTGCGCGACGAGCACATGGCAGACACGCTCGATCGCCTGCTGCTGCATCTCGGCCGAGATCATACGACAAAGGCCGTCGTCTGGGCGCATAACTCGCACGTTGGCAGCGCCGGTGCGACCTCGATGACGCTGCGCGGCGAAACGAATCTCGGGGCGCTGGCGCGCCTGCGTTACGGCGACGCGTGCGTCTCCGTCGGATTCACGACGTATTCGGGAACCGTAACGGCGGCATCCGACTGGCACGCACCCGAAGAGCGAAAGGCCGTCGTGCCGGCTCGCTACGACAGCTACGAGCATCTCTTCCATCGCGTCGGCGTCCCGCAGTTCTGGATTCCGCTTCGTCCGAATCGACCGCACATCGAGGGCCTGCCCGATCGCGCGCGCCAGCGCGCGATCGGCGTCATCTATCGCCCGGAGACCGAGCTGCAGAGCCATTACTTCGTCGCGCGCTTGATCGATCAATTCGACGCCGTCTATCACGTGGACGTCACCCGCGCCGTGCAACCGCTCGAGCGCAGCCCGCTGTGGCAGGAGGGAGAACCACCCGAGGGCTATCCAACCGGCGAATGACGGCGCTCGCCGGGGTCAGCGTCGAGCGCTTGGCCCTGCTTCTCGGACTCTCGCTCTTCTTCGGATTCGCATTCGAAGAGTTCTACGCGGGCGAGCTCCCGCGCCGTCCGGGAGGCGTTCGCACCTTCCCGCTGCTCGCGCTCGCCGGCGGAACGCTCTATCTCATCGAGCCGCGTTACGACGCGGCGTTCATCGCCGGATTGCTCGTCGTCGGCTCGTGGATCTACGCCTACGTGCGCCGGCAGAGCAAAGACGAAACGAACGCGGTCGAGGGAGCCTTCGTCGTGCCGGCCTGCAACCTGCTGGCCTACGTGCTCGGCGCGATCGCGTTGACGCAACCGCTCTGGCTCTGCGTCGGCGTCGCGGTTGCGGCGGTCTTGCTCCTCGGCGGACGCCGCACGCTGCACGAGTGGGCGAGGCGCGTATCCACCCAAGAGATCATGACCGCCGGTCAGTTCCTGATACTCGTCGGCGTCGTCTTGCCGTTGCTCTACGGGCAGCCGCCGATCCCGTACACGACGATCACGCCCTTCGGGGTCTGGCTCGCCGTCGTCGCCGTCTCGTCGATCTCGTACGCGAGCTATTTGCTGCAGCGCTTCGTCTTTCCGAACTCCAGCACGCTGGTGACCGCGATCCTCGGCGGACTCTACTCGTCAACGGCGACGACCGTCGTGCTCGCGCGCCGCTCCCGCGACGAGGGCATGACGCCCGAGCTCGAGGCCGGGATCGTGGCGAGCACCGCGATGATGTACGTCCGCATCCTCGTGGTCTGCTCGATCTTCAACCTCACGCTGGCGCGAACGCTCGCGGTTCCGTTGCTCGCGCTCGCGGCCGCAGCCGCGATCATGGCCGCGTTACGCTCTCGGTCGGGCGCAAAATCCACCCATCAGACGGACTTCTCGAATCCGCTGCAGCTCTGGACCGCGTTCGTCTTTGCGCTGCTCTTCGTAGCGATCTCGATGCTCACGACGCTCGCGCAGAGCCATCTCGGGAAAGGCGGCGTCTACGCGCTGGCGAGCATCGTCGGCGTCACCGACATCGATCCGTTCGTTCTGAGCCTGGCGCAGGGCGGCGCCGCCGTCGTCGGTGTGGCGACGGCCGCAAGCGCGATTCTGATCGCGGCCTCGTCGAACAACGTGCTAAAGGGAATCTACGCTATCGTCTTCTCGCGCCGCGGCTACGGGGCGCTCCCCGCTGCCATGCTCGGATCGCTCGCGGCGGCGGGCGTGGCGCTCGCGCTGCTCGTCGTTCGCTGACCGTCCCGGCGCTCGCGCACGACGAGCACCGGCACCGAGGATTCGCGAAGGATCTCCTCCGCGACGCTTCCCATCAGGAAATGCGCGATGCCGCGACGGCCGTGCGTACCCATCACGATGAGTCCGGCGTTGAATTCGGTCGCGTAGGCGAGCAACTCGAACGCGGGCGCGCCGCTGCGCACGTTTCCGGCGGCGGTCAAACCGGCGTGCTTCGCGCCGGCAACCGCCTCGTCGACGAGCCGCCGCGCCTCCTTCTCCATATCGCGCACGACGATCTCCATCGCCGGGCTCGGCGGCGCGGTTCCGGTGATCGCGATCGGATCGACGACGCTGCAGATTCCGAGCGCGGCCTGCTCGGCCTTCGCGAGCTGCACCGCAACGGTCAGGGCCTCGGCGGCCGACTCCGAGCCGTCGAGGGCGACGATGATTCTCTCGAACATGCGCACAGGCTAGCCCCCGTTCCGGAATTACTTGTGAAGGTTGAGAATCCGGGTCTTCTCAATCGATTCACCGCAGCGTAACCCCATGCCGCTATCCTTGGACGGTGAAGGACGTCCGGCCGAAGTACGCGCCTCTCTTGGCATCGCTGCTCCTTAGCGCGTGCTGGGGAGGCTCGCACGATCTCCTCACCGCCGCGGTCGCGCGAGCCGACATCTCGCAGCGGGTGACGGCCTCCGGCACGCTGGCCGCACAAGATACGGTTCTGGTCGGTTCGCAGGTCTCGGGCACGATCGCCAATCTCTACGTCGACTACAACAGTCCGGTCCACCGCGGCCAGGTGCTCGCGCGCCTCGATCCCAGCCTCTTCGTTGCGGCGCTCGACCAATCGCAAGCGACGCTTCGCCAGCTTCAGGCCACGCGCGCCGCGGCCACCTCCTCACTTTCCAGTTCGATCTACACGAGCTCGGCGGCGGAGAAGACGGCGCAGTCGCAGCAGCAGATGATCGCGGCGGCCGATGAAGACGTGCAACGAGCGCGCGCCGCATTCGACCTCGCGGCGTTGACGCTCCACCGCGACCGGGCGCTCCTCCGCCAGGGATACGTCGCGCAGAACGTCGTGGATGCCGACGTCTCCAATGCCGAGGCGGCCCGCGACGCCCTCGTCGCCGCGCAGACGCAAGCGAAGACGTCGCGCCTTGCCAGCACGGCCAGCCACGACCAAGCGGGCAGTTCGGCGGCGCAGGCCGCCGGGGCCGCGGCCGCTCAGCGCGCGAGCGATGCGGCGGTGCGCGCGGCGGCTGCGGCGGTGCGCCAGGCGCAGATCAATCTCGACCACGCAACGATCGTCTCGCCGGTGGATGGAACCGTCATTCAGCGCAACGTCTCGGTCGGACAGACCGTCGCCGCCGCGCTCCAGGCGCCGACGCTCTTTACGATCGCCAAGGATCTCGCGAAGATGGAGCTCGACATCGCGGTCGGCGAGCCCGACGTCGGCGCGGTGCGGCGCGGACAACGCGTCGCGTTCTCGGTGCTCGCCTATCCGGGGCGGATCTTCACGACGACCGTCAGCGAGGTCCGGCAGAACCCGACGGTCGTCAACAACGTGACAACGTACGACACGGTAGCCTACCCGCCCAATCGCGACGGCGCGCTGCGCCCGGGAATGACCGCCAACGTGCAGATAACCGTCGCTACCTATCGCGATGCGACGGTCGTGCCGCTCGCCGCGCTGCAGTGGCGGCCGTCGGCGGCCGTCGCGAAACGCTATCGCGTCGTCGCTCCGCCGAGCGCCGGCGAAAGCTCGAAATCGTCGCAGTCGATCTGGGGCGCGACGGGCGGCACGACCGAATTCGCGATCTCGGCCGGCAGCGAGGGACACTGTTACGTCCTCGACGGGCGCACGTTGCGCGGCGTGCGCATCAATGTCCTCGCGGTAGACGGCACGCGCGTCGGCGTTACCGTCGAGGCGGGGACGCTCGAGCCCGGCGATCGCGTCGTGACCGACGATAGCGCGCCGTGACCGCGACCGTCGAGACGCACGAACTCACCCGGCTCTTTCTCGCCGGCAAAACCTCCGTCGCCGCGGTCGACCGCGTCACGTTCGCGCTCCCGCCCGGCGAGTTCGCCGCGATCATGGGACCGTCGGGCTCGGGAAAATCCACGTTCATGAACATCCTCGGCTGCCTCGATCGGCCGACGTCGGGCAGCTACCTCCTCGACGGCATCGACGTCTCGACGCTGACGGCCCGGGAACGCGCCAACGTGCGGCGGCTCAAACTCGGTTTTGTCTTTCAACAGTACAATCTCTTGGCGCGGACGTCGGCGCTCGAGAACGTCGAGCTCCCCCTGATGTACTCGGGCGAGCCGCCGCTCGAGCGGCGCGAGCGCGCGCGGCGAGCGCTCGTTGACGTCGGCTTGACGGAAGAGCATCACCGGGCAAATCCGAACGAGCTCTCCGGCGGACAGCAGCAACGCGTCGCGATCGCTCGAGCGCTCGTCAACTCGCCGTCGCTGATCCTGGCCGACGAACCTACCGGCGCACTCGACTCGAAGACGTCGGCCGAGATCATGACGCTCTTCTTGCGGCTCAACCGCGAGCGCTCGATGACGATCTTGATGGTGACCCACGAGCTCGACGTCGCGCGTTACTCCAATCGCATCGTCTCCTTCCTCGACGGCCGCATCGTGGACGACCGGCCCGTGCGCCGCGAACCCGCGGCCGCTTCGCCGTGAATCTCCAAGTAGCGGTAGTCATCGCGCTTCGAGCGCTGCTGCGCAACCGCGAGCGCTCGCTCCTGACCGTATTGGGCATCATCATCGGGGTCGCCGCCGTCATCGTAACGGTAGCGATCGGAACCGGCGCGCGCGGCTCCATCGAAGCCTCGATCGCCGGGCTCGGAAGCAACGTCATCGTGATCCTCCCGGGGAGCATGACGACGAACGGAGCGAACGTCGGGATCGGCGCGGCCTCGACGCTTACCGTGGACGACGGCCTGGCGATCGCGCACCAAGTGCGGCACGTCGCCGCGGTCACGCCGCTCGTCAGCCTCCGCACGCAGGTGCTCTCCCAATACAACAACTGGCAGACAAATGTCGTCGGGGTCTCTCCCTCGTGGCCGTTCGTTCGCAACTGGGCTTTGAGCACCGGCACGTTCTTCAACGACGAGGACGTCGCGGTCGGATCGAAGGTCTGCGTCATCGGAACGACGGTCGCGCGCGAGCTCTTCCCGGCCGGAGAGCCGATCGTCGGCGCGACGATCACGATCGGCAACGTCCCATTTCGCGTGATCGGGTTGCTCGCGTCGCGCGGACACACGTTCGGAACCGATCAAGACGACACGATCGTGATCCCCTACAGCTCGCTGCTCGAGCGCCTCTCGACGTCGGCGAACGGGCCGAACGTCGTCAGCGCCCTGATGATCTCGATCGACGCTCCGCAGAACATCGCCGCCGGCATCGACGCGGTCTCGCGTCTGCTTCGCATTCGCCATCGCATCGCTCCGCCGCTCACCGACGATTTCTCCGTGCGCGACTTGGCCGATGTGGCGAAGGTGATGACGTCGGCCGGTCTTACCCTGCAGATTCTTCTCGCGTCCATCGCGACCGTCTCGTTGATCGTCGGCGGGATCGGCATCATGAACATCATGCTCGTCTCGGTGACGGAGCGCACGCGGGAGATCGGTCTGCGCATGGCGGTCGGCGCGCCGGCCGAAGCGATCCTCCTGCAGTTCTTAGTCGAGGCGGTCGTGCTCTCGGTGCTCGGCGGCGCGATCGGCGTCGTCTTGGGAGTCTTCTTCTCGGCGATCGCGGCCGTCATCGGCCGCTTCCCGTTTACGTTTTCGCTCCCGACGGTCGCGCTCTCGCTTCTCTTCTCGGCAGCGATCGGAATCGGGTTCGGATACTATCCCGCGCGCAAAGCCGCGCATCTCGACCCGATCGTCGCGCTCCACGCCGAATGAAACTCCTCTGCCTCGACGCGGGCTCCTCGTCGCTGAAGTTCGCCGTCTATCGCGCGGCACGGGACGGCACGCCCGCGCGCTTGACGTCGGGATCCTTTCCCGCTACCGCCGATGCCGAGTCCGCGCTCGATCGCATTCTCGAATCGCTCGATGGAGAGGCCGGCGCGCCGTTCGCCGCGATCGGGCATCGGATCGTCTTCGGCGGCCCGCGCTACCAGCGGCCCGTGCTCGCGGACGACGCCGTCGTGCGCGAACTCGAAGGGCTCGTCGGAATCGAGCCGCTCCACCTGCGCGCCGAGCTCGATCTCCTCGCGGCGGTGCGCCGCCGCTTTCCCGGCGCAGCGAGCGTGCTCGCATTCGACACGGCGTTCCACGCGCGCGCTCCCGCGATCGCAAAGCGTCTGCCGTTGCCGGGCGACCTCGATCCGCTGTTGATGCGGTACGGGTTTCACGGACTCTCGTATGAGTACGTCGTCTCGCAGCTCGGCGACGATCGGGGACGAACCGTCGTCGCGCATCTCGGCTCCGGCGCGAGCCTCTGCGCGCTTCGCGACGGCGCGCCGGTGGATACGACGATGGGATTCTCGGCGCTGGGCGGGTTGATGATGGCGACGCGGCCCGGGGACCTCGATCCCGGCGCGATCCTGCGCCTGCTCGATGACGGCTACGACGCGACGCGCCTGACCGATCTGCTCTACCGCCGCAGCGGATTGCTCGGCGTCTCCGGAAGGACGGCCGAGATGCGGGAGCTCCTCGAGACGCAGGCGGCCGACCCGGCGGCGCGCGACGCGGTCGAGCTCTTCGTCTATCAGCTCGTCAAGCATCTCGGTTCGATGGTCGCGGTGCTCGGCGGCCTCGACCGCCTCGTCTTTACCGGCGGCATCGGCGAGCGCGCGCCGGCAATCCGCAACGCGGTCGCGTCGGCCTTCCAGTTCCTTGGCGTACGGCTCGACGACGAAGCCAACCGCGCGAGCGAGCGCACGGTCTCGTGCCCGGAGAGCGCGGTCCGGGTGCTGGTCGTGCCGACCGACGAGAACCTCGTCATCGCTCGACACGCAATCGCCCTCGTCTCGGCGTCTTAGGAAGACGCGATGCAGGTTCTGCCCGAGTCGTTCACGAGGAATTCCCGGCGCTCGCGTACCGTGAGCCTATGATTCTCGTGCCCTTCGACGGCTCCGCCGCCGCCGCGCACGCGCTCGAGTACGCCTGCGACTTCGGCAAACTGGTCGGCGCCGACGTCCACGTCTGCCACGTCGTAGATTACGTGGAAGACGCCGAGGGCGTCCTGGCGAAGGCTCGCGACATCGCACGCAAACACGAGGTCTCGATTCAGGCACAGACGCTCCGCGGCAACGTCGCCGAGGCGATCCTCGCGTGCGCTCGGGAGAGCCGCGCCGATCTCATCGTGATGGGAACGCACGGGCGGGGCGGTTTCCGCTGGGCGATGCTCGGCAGCGTCGCCGAAGACGTCACGCGCCACAGCACGCTGCCGGTGCTCCTGCTGCGCGATCCGACCTACGAGTTGGCTCCGGTGACGGCATGAGCGAACGTCCGCGCATTCTCGTTCCGGTCGATGGCTCGCATACGTCGCTGCGGGCGCTCGACGTCGCGATCGAGTTTGCCGCGAAACTCCAAGCCGAACTCGTCATCTGTCACGTCGTCGAGCTTGCGAAAGCCGCAACGCTGAGCGGAGGGCAGGCAGAGCTCGTCGCCGGCTGTCTCGAGGAATTGCAGACGGAAGGAAAGGCAATCGTCGAAGAGGCGACCGCGCGCGTCGGCGATCGGGTCGCCGTTTCGTCTCGCATCGCCGAAGGCGAGTCCGTGGATCAGATCGAGCGAATCGCCGACGAGATCGCGCCGGCGTTCATCGTGATCGGCACGCACGGGCGCACCGGGCTTACGCGGCTCGTCATGGGAAGCGTGGCGGAGGGCGTGGTACGCGGCGCTCGCGTGCCGGTGATGGTCGTCCCTCAGGGACGCCGGAGTTTGTAACCGACGCCGTAGACGGTGAGGACGTAGGCCGGATTGCGGCCGTCGCGTTCGATCTTCTTCCTCAAGTTGTTGATGTGACGGTCGAGCGTGCGCTCGTAGATGTTGCCGGCGTCCTGCAGGCGGTCGAGGAGTTGCGCGCGCGTGAAGACCTCACCGGGACGGCTCGCGAGGATGCGGAGAATCCGAAACTCCGTCGCGGTGAGATTCGCCGGCTTCCCGTCCATCCGCACTTCGTGCGAGGCGAGGTCCATCTCCATCTCGCCGATCCGGATCAGCTCGCCCGCGGATCGCGCCGACGAACGTTCCTCGACTCGCCGCAGCAGGGCGCGGATGCGAGCCATCAGCTCGCGCGGGGAGAACGGCTTCGTCACGTAATCGTCGGCGCCGAGCTCCAATCCGACGATGCGCTCGGACTCCTCGCCGCGCGCCGTCAACACGATCGCGGGCACGCGGTCCCCGCTCGCCGCCGTTGCGCGCAACACGTCGAGACCGCTGCCGTCGGGAAGTGCAACGTCGAGAATCATGACGTTCGGCCTGCGCTCGCGCAGCGCGCCGAGCGCCTCTTTCACCGTGCCGCAGAGGGTAGACTCGTAGCCGTCGCGGCGAAGGTACCCCGCTAGGACCTCGGCGATCTTCGGTTCGTCCTCGAGCACGAGCACGCGTTTTCGCTCCACGACGCTACCACGTGCGCATTCCCGGCGCGAGGTAACCGGGATGGCGAAGGAGTTCGCCGAGCGGTCCGGCGTAGGCGAGCACGGCGAGCACGAGTGCGAGTACGCCCCAACGATAGAGATGCTCGAGCGGCTCCGGCGTTCTCTCGGCTCCGAGCGGCGGCGTCGCGAAGACGACCTCGTCGTACTCCACGCGCTCGTTGACCATCAGCGTGCCGATCGCAACGGCGACGAACGTCAGGATGCTCAGGAAGAGAAAGAATCCGCCCGCCGCCGCGAGCAGCATGTACGGCTGCCACGCGTTCGCAGCAGCGGCGCCCATGTATGCAACCTCCGCGGTTCGGCGCGGCGCGCCGAGCAGGCCGGCGACGTGCATCGAGATCGACATGATCAGCATGCCGACGAACCAGAGGCGCGTCTGGAAGAGCGCCCACTCGGGCTTCCAGAGCGCGCGCCCGGTGAGGCGCGGAATCATCCAGTAAGCGGCGCCGAGAAACGTCAGCGCGACCGGTCCGCCGACCGTGACGTGGAAGTGTCCGACGATCCAGATCGTGTTATGCACGACGGTGTCCATGCTGTACGACGCATTGACCAAGCCGCCGAAGCCGCCGAGGATGAAGAGCAGCATCCCGAGCGCGGCGCCGCTGAACGTCGGATCGTTCCACGGAAGCGCCCGGACCGTGGCGATGAACCCGTTGCGGCCCCGCGAGATCGCGAACAGCTCGAACGAGGCGAAGATCGCAAAGGCCGTGATGAACGAGGGAATCGCGACCCCGTAGGTGGTGACGGTGTGGAGCATCTTCCAGACCGACGAGATCCCCGGCTCCGTGAACTCGTGGTGGATGCCGACCGGCGTCGAGAGGAGGATCAGCATGATGAAGGTGAGCCGCGTCAGCCCGTCGCTGAAGACGTTTCCGCCGTAGCGCGTCGGAATGATGTTATACCAGATGATGTACGCGCCCATGATCCAGAAGTAGACGAGCGGGTGACCGAAGTACCAGAAGAACATGCGCGTCAGCATCACGTTGATGCCGGGGGTCCATCCGAACGCCCACGGAATGAGCAGGAACATCTCGGCGACGACGCCCAGCGTCGCGACGAGCCACATCACGAACGTCGCGCCCGCACAAAAGACGACGAGCGGGACCGGCTTCCCCGGATTGCGTTTGCGGAAGTAGTTGATGTTCGCGAAGAGCTCGAACGCAACGACCCACGTCCCGAGCACGAGCAGCGTCGCGCCGACGTAGAACCACGGACTCGCCTTCAGCGGAGCGTAGAACGTGTAGAGAACCGTAGCGTCGCCGTGCAGGATCGTCACCGCGGCCATCGCCGTGCCGGCGACCATCAGCGCCCAGCCGAACCATCCCGGAAGGAGCGAACGCTCTCGCGGTATCGAGCGGTACGTTACGAAGAGCGTGAGCCCGGTGATGAAGAACGTCGTAAAGACGAGCGCCATCAGGACGCCGTGCATCGTGAGCACGCGGTAGTAATCGAACCAGCCGGGGGCGCCGAACGCGCCGGTGCGCGCGAATCCTTGAAAGACCCCGAAAATCGCGCCGAGTGCGATCGCCGCCGTCGCGGTGTAGAGATGCGCGATGACGATGCGATTCTCGCCGCGTCTGGTCGCCGCTGCGTCCATTTTACCGCACCTCGATCTTTGCAAACATGTCTTGGTGATCGATTCCACAGTACTCGTGACAGATCAGCAGATACTCGCCGGCTTTGGTAAACGTGTGCGGCTCCTGATTCACCCACCCCGGAATCGCCATCATGTTGAGGTCCGTTCCCGGAACGAAGAAACCGTGAACGACGTCGGCGCTCGTCACGTAGAACGTAACCTTGCTCCCCTTGGGAACGATCAGCATCGCCGGGTCGAACGAGAAGACGTGCGCGACGTAGTAGGCCTCGTAGGTGCCGTCGGCGACCCGCCGTAAGCCCGGGTGATCGAAGGGCGCCGTCTGGGCGAGGTTCGTCGGGTCTACCTGCGTCATCCCCGATGGGGGATTGATGTCGTCGGCGAACGCCGCGAAGGCGATCAGCGCCAGAAAGGCGACGAGCATCGCCACTCCAAACGAGAGCCACGCGCGTTCGTACCGATGGACGTGCATCTACCAGCGTCCTCGCAGCAGCGCGTACATCCCGAGCCAGAGCAGCGCGAACGTCGCGCCCATCACGAAGACGAAGCGCAACGTTCCGATCAGCGGCGCGTCGCCGTTTTTCACGACGGCGAACTCTCTTTCGCCTTCTCGTCGGCCGCGTAGCGCGACTCCATCTCGCCGCCGATCCGCTCGAGCAGCGCCTGCGCGGTCGCCGCGGCGATCCGCTTGCCGACGACGCGGTCGAACGCGACGCCGAGCGTCCCGCCGGGCGGGCTGTACGTTCCTTGCAACTCGAGTCTCGACGTCTCGTAGGTCTCGTCGGCCCGCACGGTGAGCTCGCCGTCGAAGACGGGATACGGTCCCGAGCGCGGTTCCCAGTGAATGTGCCAGGGCTCGTCAAAATGCATCGGGTCGACCGCGCTGCCGTACGTCACGACGACGTTCTTCACCAGCTCTCCGCCGGGGATGGAGAGCGTCAGCGTCAGCGACCCTGCCGCACCCGAGGCTGCTCGGGCTCCGGCGCTCTGCGCGAGGTAGCCCCGCGCGAGATTGTACGGACATCGCACGATGCGGGACTCGGAGATTTCCGACATGGGGTCATGGTAGCGGCGGAGTGCGAAGAACTGTCGAACGCGACGTTCTCAACTACTTCACAATTTGCGCAGCTTGTAACCGACGCCGTAGACGGTGACGAGGTACTCGGGGTTGCGCGGATCGCGTTCTATCTTCTTCCGCAGGTTGTTGATGTGCCGGTCGAGGGTGCGCTCGTAGATCTCGCCGTCGTCACCGAGGCGGTCGAGCAGGTGCGAGCGGGTGAAGACCTCGCCGGGATTCTCGCCCAGCACCGTAAGTATCTTGAACTCCGTCGCCGTCAGGTTCGCGGCGACGCCGCGCACGCGCACCTCGTGAAACGTATGATCGATCTCGAGATCCCCGACGCGGGTGCGCTGCACCGGTACGCCCGCGGCGCGCTCGCCCTCCGACGTCCGCCGCAGCAACGCCCGCACGCGGGCGACGAGCTCGCGCGGCGAGAACGGCTTCGTAACGTAATCGTCGGCGCCGAGCTCCAGGCCGACGACGCGATCGGCTTCGTCGCCGCGCGCGGTCAGCACGATCGTCGGAACGCGCGCATCGGCCGCGCCGGCGCTGCGAAGCACGTCGAGCCCGCTTCCGTCGGGAAGCGTGATGTCGAGCACGAGGACGTCGGGCGCGAAGCGTTCGAGGGCCGCGAGCGCCGCCGCGACGCTCGCGCACGACTCGACGATGAACCCCTCGCGTTCGAGGTAGGCTCGCACGACCTCGACGATCTGCGCTTCGTCTTCGACGATGAGGACGCGCCGGCGCTCCATCGGCTAGCCGGCCTCGTCGAGCAGATCCCGCGCGCGCCGCAGCGCGTCGGCGACCGCCTCGAGCCTCTCCGGAGTCGGGAGAACGAGTCCGTCAATCATGCCTTCGACGTTCGCGAGCGCGACGGCCAGCAGGTTGCCGAGTTCGTGCCGCGCCGCATCGCGCGGCTGCATGCCGGTCTTTATCCGCGATTCGGAGGCGCGCTCCCTATCGAGGAACGGAGGGCCCCGAAAGGGCAGCGAAGTCGCCGTCGAGATGGACGAGAGGCTCTTCTCGCTCGAGGATATCGCGGGAAGCCGGTTCCCCCTCCTCGAGCACGCGCCCGACGCGACCGTGATCGTGGACGCCGACGGCCGCATTCGATTGGTCAACGCACAGACCGAACGCCTCTTCGGCTACTACCGGGAGGAGCTGATCGGTGAACCCGTCGAGATGCTCATCCCTCCTCGCTACCGCGGCCGGCACGCCGGAGAACGGGCCGATTACGCCGCCGACCCGCGCGTGCGGCCGATGGGCCTCGGGCTCGATCTCTACGGACTGCGCAAGGACGGCGGCGAGTTTCCCGTCGAGATCAGCCTGAGTCCGATCGTGGCGCGCGAGGGGACCTTCTACGCGAGCGCGATTCGCGACGTGACCGAACGAGCGGCCTTCGAGCGCCGCCTTCAAGAGCTCAACGCGGAGCTGGCGAACGCGTCCCGTGCGAAGGATAACTTCCTTGCCGGCATGAGCCACGAGCTGCGCACGCCGCTCAACGCGATCCTCGGCTTCACCGGCACGCTCCTCATGAGGCTTCCCGGGCCGCTGACCGCGGAGCAGGAGCGCCAACTGGAGATCGTTCGATCGAGCGCGCGTCACCTGCTCTCGCTAATCAACGACATCCTCGATCTCGCGAAGATCGAGTCGGGAAAGCGCGAGCTGAGCTTCGAGCCGATTCTCGTCGCAGAGGTCGTTGCCGAAGTCGTCGCCGCGCTCTCGGCGATGGCCGCAGAGAAAGGGCTGGACTTCACGAGCACCTCGTCGCTGCGCGCCGCGACGGTTGCGACGGATCGACGCGCGTTGCGGCAGATTCTGCTGAATCTAACGAACAACGCGATCAAGTATACCGAGAAAGGCTCGGTGCGGATCGACGTGCGCGCGGCGGAGTTGCGAGGAGGCCCGGCCGTCGCGATCGGCGTGATCGACACCGGCATCGGCATCGAAACGGCGGACCTCGAGCGCATCTTCGACGCCTTCGAGCAGCTCGATGCAACGAGCGCGCGGCGTTTCGAGAGCACCGGCCTCGGCCTCCATCTCTCGCGCAGCCTCGCGCTGCTCGTCGGAGGAGAGCTGCGCGTCATCAGCGAGCACGGAGTCGGCAGCACCTTCACGCTGACGCTACCCGTCGAACGGCCGTAGCGATGGCGCGCATTCTCGTCGTCGACGACAACGCCGTGAACAACGATCTGATGCTCTATCTCTTACGCGCGTTCGGCCACGAAGTCGAAGGCGCCGCCGACGGCCTCGCCGGGCTCGCGGCGGCGCGGCGCGGCGGATTCGATCTCGTGCTGACCGACGTTCTCATGCCCGGCATCGACGGCTACGAGCTGGCGCGGCGAATGAAGAGCGATCCGCACCTTGCGGCGACGCCGCTGGTGGCGGTCACCGCGCTCGCGATGTCGGGGGATCGCGAACGCGTCACCGCGGCCGGGTTCGACGGCTACATCGCCAAGCCGATCGAACCGCAGAGTTTCGCGGCGCAGATCGCGGCGTATCTGCCGCGCCCGTCGCGGTAATGGCGACCGTGCTCGTCGTTGACGACGACGACGCCACCCGATCGCTGGTTCGAATCGTGCTCGAGAGCGCCGGACACCGCGTCGCCGAGGCGAGCGCCGCCGCCGAGGCGCTCGCGCGCGCCGCCGAAGAGCGTCCGGCGTTGATTCTGCTCGATCTCTCGCTCCGCGGGACGAGCGGGGCCGAGCTTCTCCGCCGGCTGCGCTCGAACGAGGCGACGCGAGCGACCCGCGTCGCACTCTACACCGCGACGCCGATGAGCCCGGCGCTCCGCGACTTCATGACGATCTACGGCGTAAGCGATGCCGTGGCGAAGCCGTGCGAGCCGCTCGAGCTGATCGAATCCGTCGCGCGCGCGCTCGAGCACGCCTGAGGCGCGAATTGAGAAGGAGCCGGGAACGGCGCGGTTCCTCGCCGGTTCACATTGGAGTGGTACGCTGGCGCCATGCCGCGGTTGCACGATACGACCCTGGTGCATCGCTCCGTGGAGCAGACGCGCGCGGGCCTCAAACGCTTCTTCCTCTTGTTGCGCGGCAAGGACGGCGTCGCGCGGATGCGGTTGCGCGTCCCGACCGACGGCGCGCGCAACGGCTATGCGATCTCGCTCGACCGGGAAGTGCGCGTCGAGGCGCACTCCGCTCGCAACGAGGGTAACGACGACTCGATTCGGATTGCTTGGATCCCCGAAGGGACGATGGTCTTTCCGACGTTCGAGGGACGCCTGCTCGTCAGAGACGAGCGCGATCCCGGCGTGAGCCGCATCGAGCTCGACGGCGCGTACGCGCCGCCCTTCGGCGCCGCCGGTCAGCTCTTCGACGTAACGATCGGGCGCCGAATCGCGGAGGCGACGGCGCGCGAATTCCTCAAGGACCTCAAGGCCTCGGTCGAGGGCTAAAAGGGAAACGCGCGCCGCATTGCTGCGACGCGCGTATTCCGGCTGCTCGGAGAGACTACTGGAGGCAGGGATGTCCGGAGCCGCTCCCGGTTCCGGTTCCGTTGAGTGCGTTCAAGATCGCCGTGTGGATCGAGTTCGACAACGGCGTGTACTCGAGCTTGCCGACGAGCTTGTTCGCAGCAGCCGAGGTGACGAAATTCACGAGCGTCTGCTTGTCGCTGACGTGAATGCCGTTGTTCTGGCCGTAGAAGAGCCAGTAGCTGAATCCGACGATTGGATACGCGCCCTTCGGCGGATTCGCGAAGTTGCTGGGATCGACGTAGAGCTGGCACCACGGCGTCGTCGAACCGAGCGGATTACCGTCGCTGCCGCCGCCGTAGGTGATGTTCGCGGCGGTCACGCCGGCGAGCGCCTTCTTCACCGCCGTCGCGTTCGTGGCGGCGACGAAGATCGGCTTCTTGCCCTTCATGCCGTTTTGAAGTTCGGCCTGGGCGACCTTCGGGTTGGCCGATTTCGCCCACGCGCCTTCGAGGTAGCCGGTGGAGAACTTCGTGGACTGAACCGCGGCGAGAACGCCCGGATTCCCGCTCTCGCCGATGAAGTTCGGGTTGGGATCGCCAGACGATCCCGGACCCGGCCAGAGTTGGTTGTAGCCGAACGTCCATGCGGCGCTGCGGCTCGGACCCGCGTACGGCGGTGCGTTATACGGCGGGCCGAACGTCGCGTTGCACGCGACGTTCAGGTGGTAGGTGAAGAGATAGCTCGTGCCGCTCTTGTCGGAGCGGAAGTAGAAGGTGATCGTCTGGTCGTTTCCGCCGGTCACCGACTTGCCGTTGTCGGCGGTGATCGCCGGGTCGTTCCAGTTGCTGATCGTGCCGTTTGCGATCGCGCAATACGTCCAGGTCGAGAGCTTGATATTTGCGACGTTCGCCTTGAAGTCTTGCGGACGGTAACCGTAGACGATCGGACCGCCGATCGTCGGGAACTCGAACGGTTGACCCCACGTAACCGAGCCGGTGAGCCGGCCGTTGTAGTAGGTCGTGCCGTACGCACAGCACTCCGTCGACGCCATCGCGATGTCGCTGCCGACGAAGTCGGGCGGATCCTGACGGCCGCCGAGACCGGTCGGCGTCGCACCGAGCGGCGCGCAGGCCGCGGTCGTCGTGCCGTTATTCGACTCGAACGCGGCGCGGCCAAAGCCGCTGCCGGTCAAGCAGTAGTAAACGGTTCCGTTCGTCGGGGCAGCATAGAGCAGCGAGCCTTGTCCCGGCGGAGTCTGCGGCTGACTGTACAGGCCGACGGGCTGGTTGCCGAGATTGTACGCGTAGGCCGGGAAGGTGGCGCCGCCGGCATGCAGATCTTGCGGGCCGCTGTCCATGCCACGGATGTGGCGGTGGTTCGAATGCGACGCCTGCGGGGTCTGCGGCAACGGTGCTACTCCCGAGACGCCGCCGGCGGGGCTGTTGCAGGCGCTCAGTAAAAGCGCCGGAACGGCTGCCAGGGCGAGGGTAGCGAGGGTCTTTCTCATGTAGGCCATCCTCTTTATATCGGGCGTGTAGTGCATCATCGGGGATAAACCGGCCGGCGTTTCGCCGAACCGGAATCTTTTGTAATGACGAGCGCGATCGGCGCGTTGAGCCCGGTCGCCGAGCCGCCGATCTGCAGGCTCGGCTTCACGGTGCCGTGTCCGTCGGCGGCAAAGGCCGCGATCGCGTCGTTGAAGTCGTCGGCGACGAAGAGCGTGCTCCCGTAGAGCGTAATCGAGCCGAAGAACGGCGCC
>DATKMJ010000011.1 GCA_035541935.1 Candidatus Binatia bacterium
CGACGTATAGGGTCTGACGCCTGCCCGGTGCCGGAAGGTTAAGGGGAGGAGTGCAAGCTCTGAACCGAAGCCCCGGTAAACGGCGGCCGTAACTATAACGGTCCTAAGGTAGCGAAATTCCTTGTCGGGTAAGTTCCGACCTGCACGAATGGCGTAACGACTTCCCCACTGTCTCCGGCATCGGCTCAGCGAAATTGAATTCCCCGTGAAGATGCGGGGTACCCGCGGTCAGACGGAAAGACCCTATGAACCTTTACTGCAGCTTTGCAGTGGCATTAGGAGAGCGCTGTGTAGGATAGGTGGGAGGCGACGAAGCATGGGCGCTAGCTCGTGTGGAGCCAACCTTGAAATACCACCCTGCGGTCTTCTGATGTCTAACCGCGGCCGGTCATCCCGGTCCGGGACCCTGCATGGTGGGCAGTTTGACTGGGGCGGTCGCCTCCCAAATAGTAACGGAGGCGCGCGATGGTGGGCTCAAGCCGGTCGGACATCGGCTGTTGAGTGCAATGGCATAAGCCCGCCTGACTGCGAGAGTGACAACTCGAGCAGAGACGAAAGTCGGCCATAGTGATCCGGTGGTTCCACGTGGAAGGGCCATCGCTCAACGGATAAAAGGTACTCTAGGGATAACAGGCTGATCTCCCCCAAGAGTCCACATCGACGGGGAGGTTTGGCACCTCAACATAAGGGGTGAGATGGTGGAAACATCATCTAAAGTTCCGGCTTATAACGGTGAACTCCGACCGGTTCGTGGACGAACCGAGGACAATACCGTGGGAAGTCTGACGGAAGGACACGCTGCCGTCATGACCCCGTAACGACTGATCCATCCGAATAAGGATGGTGAGATAGCGAGCTGCTGGTCGAAAGACCAAATCTATGGCCGCTATCATACGCCGGCCCCTCGCCCGAGCTATCGGGCAGGGTGAAGATATAGTCTGCGCCATCGGAAACGATGGAAGCACGCGCGATGTCGGATCGTCGCATCCTGGGGCTGTAGTTGGTCCCAAGGGTTGGGCTGTTCGCCCATTAAAGCGGTACGCGATCTGGGTTCAGAACGTCGTGAGACAGTTCGGTCCCTATCCGCTGTGGGCGCAGGAGATTTGAGGAGATTGGACCCTAGTACGAGAGGACCGGGTCGAACGAACCTCTGGTGAACCGGTTGTTCCGCCAGGAGCATAGCCGGGTAGCTAAGTTCGGATCAGATAAACGCTGAAAGCATATAAGCGTGAAACTGACTCCAAGATGAGATCTCAATCCCGTAAGGGTGAAGAGTCGTGGTAGACTACCACGTTGATAGGCCGGAGGTGGAAGCGCCGCAAGGTGTGGAGCTGACCGGTACTAATCGCTCGGAAATTTTACTAACGTTCGCACGTCGCGGCACTGGAAGTTCTTCTCTGTACAGCTTTGCAAGGTTTCCCCTCGCGATCGGCTCGAGCTCCGGCTCGCCATTGCGGCGGGGATCCAGTTTGGGCCCCAAACGACGTGCGTCGTTTGGGGGACCCAACGAGTTTCTGGCGCTCATGGCGGCGGGGCTCCACCCGTTCCCATCCCGAACACGGCAGTTAAGCCCGCCAGCGCCGATGATAGTCGGGCCGCAGGGCCCCTCGAAAGTAGGACGGTGCCAGATTAGTGAAAAGAAGAGGCTCGCCGCTAAAGCGGCGGGCTTTTTCTTTAGAGGAGGGCGTCGGCGCTCATGAGCGATCTTCCCAACTTCAAGTTCGAACTCGAGAAGGCAAAAGGCTGGAGCGGCGCGGCCGGCTCGGCTCGCCAACACACCGTCAACGAGTTTCCCGTCTCGCAGAGCTTTGCGGCCGTTTCGATGCGGCTCGAGCCCGGCGCGTTGCGCGAACTGCATTGGCACGCGATCGCGGCCGAGTGGGCGTACGTCGTCTCCGGGCGCTGCCGCGTGACGGTGATCGCGCCGTCGGGCGACGCGGAGATCTCCGACTTCGGACCCGGCGACGTCTGGTACTTTCCGAAAGGCCACGGTCACTCGATTCAAGGACTCGGGCCGGGCGATTGCCACTTCTTGCTCGTCTTCGACGACGGGCGTTTCTCTGAGTTTGGCACGTTCAGCATCACGGACTGGCTCGCGCGCACGCCGGCCGGCGTCTTGGCGCAAGATTTGAGCCTCTCGCCCGAAACGATCGCGAAGCTTCCGAAAGAAGAGGTCTATATCGTGCAGGGCGAGATTCCGCCGGCCGATCCGCCCGCCGCGCTCAACCCGAACCTGCAGCCGAGCCAACTCCGTCACAAGTTCCGGCTCGGCGCCGCGCCGCTCATGCGCTTCGAAGGCGGGAGCGAGCAGCTCGTCTCGCAAGCGCAGTTTCCGATCTCGTCGACGATAACGGGCGTGCTGCTCACGCTCAAGCCCGGCGGCCTGCGCGAGCTGCACTGGCATCCCAACGCCGACGAGTGGCAGTATTACATCACGGGGCGCTCCGAGATCGGAATCTTCGGCGCGAACGGCAAGTACCGGCAAGACGAGTTTGGGCCCGGCGACGTCGCGTTCATCAATCGCGGCTTCGGCCATTACATCCGTCAGGTCGGCAACGAAGAGACGAAGATTCTCGTCGCCTTTAACAGCCCAGACTACCAGGAGATCTCGATATCGAGCTGGCTCGCTTCGAACCCGCCGCGGCTGCTCGCCGACAACCTCGGGCTCGACGTCGCCGCGATCGAGAAGCTGCCGCACGCCGGGCGAATCATCGCCGGCGCCGCCTAAAGAAATGGAGAGTTCGAACGTGATGCAATGGAGAGCGGTATCCCGCTTCCTGGCGATCGTTATCGCCGCCACGCTGTTGCCGGCGCCGGTTCTTGTCGCGGCCGCTCGCGCGGATACGACCGCCGCGCCCGAGGTGTTGCAGGCCGAGCAGCTCTATAAGGACGGAAAGTACCGCGAAGCGATCGCGGTTCTCGACAAGTATCTTTCGGCGCATCCGCAGGATGCGGCGGCTCTCGTGGACCGCGGCGACGACTTCGAGGCGCTCGATGACGAGAAGTCGGCGGTCGCCGACTACAGCGCGGCAATTCAGATCAACCCGCTCTACGCGTACGCCTACGCCTCGCGTTGCGAGGCTCGCATGGAGCTCGGCGAGAATCGGGCCGCGCTCGAGGACTGCAACAAGGCGATCGAGCTGCAGCCGACGCTGACCTACGCGTACCGCATGCGCGCACTCACCGAGCTGCGAGGCGGCGATTCGCAGGCTGCGCTCGCCGACGCGAACCACGCTCTGCAGCTCTCCCCGAACAGCGCGAACGCGCTCGTGACACGATGCCGAGCCTACATCGCGCTCGAACGCTACAAAGACGCGCTCGCCGACTGCAACTCGGCGGCCACGATCGACCCGACTAACGATTTCGCGTACTTCTACCGCGGGCGGGTCGAGCTAATTCAAGAGCGATGGAACGCTGCGGTCGCCGATTTCACCGAGGCGGTGCGCTTGAATCCGACCGACACCAACGCGTATTACTGGCTGGCCGCCGGCCAGCGCGAGGCCGGTCAATATGCCGAAGCGTTAAAGAACGTCGACCTCTACATCTCGCAGGCGGCCGACGACGGCGACGGCTACTACCTGCGGGCGCAGATCGAGATGAAACTCGGCAACGCGGCCGAGGCGCGCTCGTCGGCGACCAACGCGGTCCGGCACTATCAGATAGATAACGACAACGCCGACGCCGCGAAGGCTCAGGAGCTGCTCGACTCGCTCGGCAAGGCCTCTCCGCCGCCGTAGCGTTACGGGCGCGCTACGCTTTCAAAGCCGGCGCGAAACTCTGCCGGCGTGAGATTGGTCTGGGCGGCAAGCGACGCGAGGCGCTCGGGGCTGCTGAAGTCGAGCGGTTCGAGATAGACCATGTAGTCGCGCGCGACCCGATAGGCCTCGGTCGTGAGATCGACCTGCCGCGTCCTGATGCGGCCGGTCTGCGGATCGAGCAGCTCTTGAAGATCGAGCGGACGCACGCGTCCGCCTTCGAGCGCGATGAGCGCGCCGCTGCCGCCGTCGACGAGATAGCGGACGGCGCCGAAGCCGAGCGTGCGCGTGTAGTCCACGTCGAACGGCACCGGCTTCGCGCAGCGCAACTCGTAGCCGATGTCCTTCGCGTGGACGACGGAGTCGACGCCGATCTCGGCGAGACGAATCCGAATCGCATCGCGCAGGACGACGCCGAGCGGAACGTCGGCGAGGCGCACGTTGCCGAACGAATCGTGGCCGAGGTTCTCGGAGGTGCTGAAGACGTCGTCCAAGATCCGCTCGGCGATGCCTTCGGCGACGACCGCGACGCCGTGGGCGCGTCCCGCCGCGCGCCGCTTCACGACGGCGCCGACGATCGTATCCACGACCGAGGCGAGGGTCGCGCGCTGCGGAAACTCCTCGGGCAGCACGGCGAGCGTCGAGCCCGCCGCCTTGCACATCCCCAGCGCAAGCGATCCCGATTTTCGCCCCATGCAGACGACGACGTACCAGCGCGCCGTCGTTCGCGCGTCCTCCATGAGGCTTTCGAGGATGCCGGCGCCGACCGAGCGCGCGGTCTCGAAGCCGAAGGTCGGCGCGTTCTCCGGCAGCGGCAGATCGTTGTCGATCGTCTTCGGCACCGTCGCGATTCCGATCCGGCCCCGCGTTCGCTGCGCGATCATCGCGGCGCCGTACGTCGTGTCGTCCCCGCCGATGCAGACGAGATAGCGCAGCCCGAGGGCATCGAGCGAAGCGACGCAACGATCGAGCGTCGCGTCGTCTTCCGCGGGATTTGTGCGCGAGGTCCGCAGCACCGATCCGCCGCTCGTGTGGATCCGCGAGACCTCGTCGAACGTCAGCTCCACCGTCTGCGGCGCGCGCCCGGCGGCCAGGTCGCGATACCCGTCGAAGATGCCGACCGCGCGCAGCCCGCACTTGAACGCTTCCATCGCGGCCGAGGCTATCACGCCGTTAATTCCCGGCGCCGGTCCGCCGCCGACGAGAATGCCGAGCGGCCGCGTCACGAGCGTAGCGGTCTCACGCGGTAGACCCCCCCGGCGGCATCGTCGGAGAAGAAGAGCGAGCCTTGCGACCCGATCGCGATCCCGGTCGGACGGCCGGTTCGAAACGTGCAACCCCCTTGAAAGCCGCTGACGAAATCGGTCCATTGCGTCGTCGGGTCGTTCCAGTTCACCGCCTTCGTTGGACGGTCGCCGTTCATTGGAACGAAGACGAGCCGCGGTTGCGCGGCGTAACAGCCGACGCGCGTGCGGTGCCACGATCCGTGTGCGGTCGCGAACAGCCCGCCGCGGTACTCCTGCGGAAACGCATACGTGCCGGTTGGGTGCGCGGGATAGAAGGCCGCGCCGAGGATCGTCGAGTAGGCGGGAAGCTCGACGAGCGGCGCCACCGTCTTCGCGCAGTCCGCACCGCCCCAATAGGCGTGACGGTTCTCTTCGCACTCGGGCCAGCCGTAGTCGGCGACGGCCGGATGCGCCGAGAGATCGTCGAGAAACTCGTAGGGATGGCCGAACGGGAGGCCGTCCTGACCCGCGTCGCCGATCCAAACGGCGTGCGTCTGCGGGTTCACCGCGAGCGCCACCGCGTTGCGGATGCGGCGCGCCCGCAGCGTCGACCCGGAGCCGTCGGGTCGCATCACCGAGATCGCCGCACGCGTCGGATCGACCTCGGCACAGGGCTGATCGCCGCCGTCCATCGTCGCATTGCACGATGAGCCGGCCGAGACGTAGAGCATGCCATCGGCGTACGCGACCGACGTCGTCAGGTGCTCGTCGCCGTCGGTTCCCGGCGCGACCGATCCGCCGCGGACGTCGGCGATCGCGCGGGGCTGCGACGACGTGCGGTCGCCGCGGTATGGAATCACCCAGACGTGATGCGTCGTGCCGACGTAGATCTCGTTGCGGTCGGCGGCGAACGCGACGCCGGACGCGCGGTCGTCGTCGAGCGTAGCGATGCGTATCGGCCGCGGAGCGGCGCCCTCCGCGTCGGCAACGATGTAGACGTCGCTTCCCCGCGTGCCGACGATCACATCGCCGTTCGGAAGGGCCGCGAGCTCTCGCGCGCCGTCGATATCGGCGATCCTCTGCAGCACGAAGCCTGCGGGTACGTGCAGTGCGGACGCCGCGCTCTCGCGCGCGTCGCAAGCGGCTACGGCCGCGACGAGCAGGGCGAGATTAAAAAACGCAACGCGCATGGCCGTTGCTTCGGTTGCATGCGCGTCGTTACCCGGTTACTTGCGGGAGGCTAGTGGTTCGGTGGTTGTCCGTTGGGAGGTTGTTCGTTCGGCGGCGGCTGGTTGGGAGGCGCTTGCTGCGGCCCGCCCTGAGTTCCGGGGCCTTGACCGGCCGGACCCTGGCCGTGCATCTGCGCGCGCTGCTCTTGCATCTGCTCGCGCCGCTCGCGCATCTGCTGATGGTATGCGCTCTGTTGGTCGGGCGTCAGTACGCCCATGAGCTGCTGATGCAGCGCCCGGCTCGCATCGCGATCGGGCTGGCTGCCTTCGGGATGCTGCTGCGAGTACTGGTTGATGATGGATTGCACGCGCTGCTGTTGATCGCCGGAGAGATTCAGATGCCCGAAGCGCTTCATCCAGCGATGCTGGAGCTTCGCCGCGCTCGGCGTACCGTGGTGGTGGAATGATTGCGAAGCCGGCGGCCCGGGCGGCTGGCCCTGCTGCGCGCGGAGGCCGATCGGCATCGCGAGCGCGACGGCAAAGGCGCCCGCGGCTATGAGGTTGATCTTCATAGCCTCGATCTTAGCCGCTTCCCCGCCCCGGTGCGTGAACCCGGGATTAGGACCTGGCAAGCGGCCGTATAGCGACCGCGTTGACCGAGTCGAGCACGTGCATCTCGAACCGCTTGAAGTTGTCGAAGAAGAGCTGCGAGAGCTTGCGTGCCTGCTCGTCGTAGGCGTCCTTATCGGCCCACATGTTGCGGGGATTGAGCACGTCGCGCGGCACGTCGGGAACTTCCTTGGGAATCATGAGCCCGAAGAAACGCTCCTCTTCGTAATCGTTCGGAATGCGGCCCTCGATCGCGGCGTTGACCATCGCGCGCGTGTGCGCGATCGACATCCGCTTTCCGACGCCGTACGGCCCGCCGCTCCAACCGGTGTTGACCAGCCAGCAGTCGACCTCGTGCGAATCGATCTTTTGGCCGAGCAGACGCGCGTAGACGGTTGGATGGTGCACCATGAACGGAGCGCCGAAGCACGTCGAGAACGTCGCCTGCGGTTCGCTGACGCCGCGCTCCGTGCCGGCGACCTTCGCCGTGTACCCGGAGAGGAAGTGATACATCGCCTGTTCGCGCGAGAGCTTTGCGATCGGCGGCAGAACGCCGAACGCGTCGGCGGTCAGCATGATGATCGTCTTGGGATGTCCGGCTTTGCTCCCCTCGACGACGTTCGGGATGAACTCGAGCGGATAGGCAGAGCGCGTGTTCTCCGTCTTCGCGTCGGAGTCTACGTCGAGCTTATGGGTCGCTTCGTCGTAAACGACGTTCTCGAGCACCGTCGAGAAGCGATTCGTCGCCGCCCAAATCTCGGGCTCCGCCGTCGGCGAGAGGCGGATCACCTTCGCGTAGCAGCCGCCTTCGAAGTTGAAGACGCCGTCGGCCGACCAGCCGTGCTCGTCGTCGCCGATCAGCGGGCGGTGCGAGTCGGAGGAGAGCGTCGTCTTGCCGGTTCCGGAGAGGCCGAAGAGGATCGCCACGTCGCCGGCCTTGCCGACGTTCGCGGAACAGTGCATCGGCAGCGTCTCGCGCAGCGGCAGCAGATAGTTCATCACGGTGAAGATGGACTTCTTGATCTCGCCGGCGTAGCGAGTGCCACCGATCAAGATGATGCGGCGTCCGAAATGGATCATGATGAACGTGCCGGTGCGCGTTCCATCCCGCTTCGGGTCGGCCTCGAAGAGGGCCGCGTCGACGACGGTGAACTCCGGCACGAAGTCGGGATCGGGTCGCTCCGGCGTGATGAAGAGGTGGCGCGCGAAGAGGTTGTGCCACGCCAGTTCGGTGTAGACCCGGATTGGAACGCGGTAGCGCTCGTCGGCGCCGGCGTAGCAGTCGAGCGAGTAGGCCTCTCGTTCGGAGAGATAGGCCGATACGCGATCCCAGAGCGCGTCGAAACGTTCGGGCTCGATCGCCTGGTTGGAGTCGCTCCAGTCTATGTGCTGCTCGCTCGACGGCTCGCGCGCGAAGAACTTATCCTTTGGCGAGCGACCCGTATGCGGGCGAGTGTCGACGATGAGCTGGCCGTCGGCTCCGAGCACGCCTTCGCCGCGCGCGAGCGCGTGCTCGACGAGCACGGGTGCGGACAGGTTCTCCCACAGTTTGACGACCTTGAGTTTCTCCGGAACCGATAGAATTTTCCAGCCCTCCTCTTTAGTGAAGCTGCGTCAATCCTTTCCCGCACCCTTCGGGCGCGCCTGCAGGCAGGCGGGGCGCGGAGTCCAATGCTGGGCGGATGCGGCGGACGCTTCTGATTCCGGGCTTTTTGGCGATGACGCTTGCCTCGGCCGCCGGCGCCCGGGCGGTTCTGCCGTTCCACTTCGGACTCTTCGCGTCGGGCCCGCTCGACGCGATCACCGACGTCGCAGGCGTTCGCGTCGCCCATATTACCAAAGTCGAAGGCAGCGACATCCGAACCGGGGCGACCGCCGTTCTCCCGAACTCAGATCCCTGGGACCACAAGGTTTCGGCCGCTTTCTTTGCCTTCAACGGCAACGGCGAGATGACGGGTACGCACTGGATCGAGGAGTCGGGCTACCTCGAAGAGCCGGTCGTCCTTACCGACACGCTCGACGTCGGCCGGGCGGCCGACGGCGTCATCAGCTGGGTGATCGAGCACCATCCGAGGGTCGGGCGCGCCGACGACGTTCCGCTGCCCGTCGTTGCGGAATGCGACGATGGGCTCCTCAACGACATTCAAGCACGGGCCGTGACGCCGGACGACGTGGTCGCGCTGCTCGACTCGGCGCAGCCCGGACAGTTCGCGCGGGGGAGCGTCGGCGCCGGCACCGCGATGAACGCTTTCGGCTTCCGAGCGGGGATCGGTTCTGCCTCGCGCGTTCTGCCGAGCGACGCCGGGGGCTACCGCGTCGGCGTGCTCGTCAACGACAACACGGGCAGCAGCCGGCGTCAACTCTCGATCGTCGGCGTTCCGGTCGGCGCCCGATTGCTCAACGAGTACCGGCCGGTCTTCCCGACAAAAGTCTCTCTCAAGGGGCGGCTGGGCGACGGCAGCATCATCGTCGTCGTTGCGACCGACGCTCCGCTCGACAGCCGGCAGTTGCGCGCGCTCGCCCTGCGCGCCGCGATGGGGATGGCGCGGACCGGCCTAACCTCTTCGGTCGGAAGCGGCGATTTGATCGTCGCCTTCTCCACGTCGCGAGTCTTCGAGCGCACCGCGGACTTTACGGTCCAGCCGCCGCGAGAGCCGATTCTCGAAGATGACGATGCGCTCGGCGCCCTCTACACGGCGACGGCCGAAGCGACGCAAGCGGCGATCTACGACGCGCTCTTCGAGGCAAAGACGATGACCGGGCGGCGCGGGGTCACGGTCTACGCGCTTCCGGTCGATCGCGTCATGGAGATGCTCCGCGCGGCGGGCGCGATCTCGCCTTAGTGTACGCTCACCATCCACTGAACGCCGAACCGGTCGGTCACCTGGCCGAACTTTCCACCCCAAAAGGCGTCCGCAAGCGGCATCTCGACGTTGCCGCCCTCGGCGAGCGCCGTAAAGGCGCGCTCGCCCTCCGCGGCGTCGTTCGTTGCGAGCGAGAGCGCGATATCGTCCTCGCCGTCGGGCGGCGAACCGGGCCGACCGTCCGAAGCCATGAACTTTACGTCCCCGGCGACGAAACTGGCGTGCATGACCTTGTCGCGGAAGTGGGGATCTACTTGATCCTCCATCGGAGAGCCGGCGTAGCGGTTGAGACCGACGATCTCGCCGCCGAGCGCCTTCGCGTAGAAGTTCAGCGCCTCTTCGCAGCGTCCGTGAAAGAAGAGATACGGCTCGAGTTGCATCCGATGGCTCCTTTCGGGAGTGACAGGGTGTCCGCGTCGCTTAGGGTAAACGTGGTAAGGTCCTGCCCGTGAATCAGTTCGTCCATCTCCACGTCCACTCCGAGTACTCGCTCCTCGACGGCGCGTGTCGAATCAAAGACCTTTGCAAACGCGCGGCCGAGGCGGGCGCGAGCGCGATCGCGTTGACCGACCACGGCGTCATGTACGGCGCGATGGAGTTTTATCACGCGGCGCGCGAGATGCGCCTGACGCCGATTCTCGGCTGTGAAGCCTACGTGGCGCCGCGCGGCCGCTTCGACCGGAGCGTGCGCGACGAGGCGCACGTAACGCTGCTGGCGGCGGATCTGTCGGGATACCGCAACCTCATGGCGCTGGTCTCGAAGGGCTTCCTCGAAGGCTACTACTATAAGCCGCGCATAGACCTCGAGCTGCTCGAGAAGCATAACGAAGGCCTCATCGTCCTCTCCGGCTGCATGTCCGGGCTCGTCGCCGCGCCGCTGCTCGCCGGCGACTACGCGACCTCAGTGGAGAACGCAAAGACCTACCGCGAGATCTTCGGCGATCGCTTCTACGTCGAGGTGATGCGCCACGGCATGCCGGAGCAGGATGCGATCAACGGCGACCTCGTTCGCGTCGCTCGGGAGGTCGGCGCGCCGATCGTCGCGACCAACGATTCGCACTATCTCGAGAAGAAGGACGCGGGCGCGCACGACGTGCTGCTCTGCATCGGCACCGGAAAGACCGTCGCCGACACGAACCGGATGCGCTTCTACTCAGACGAGTTCTACGTAAAGACGCCCGACGAGATGTACGCGCTCTGGAGCGACCTCCCCGAGGCATGCGAGAACACCGTGCGTATCGCCGAGCGCGTGGATATTCGCATCCCGCAGAAAGTCTTCCATCTGCCGCAGTATCCGGTGCCGCAGGCAGCCGGCGCCGCAGAGCGCAGCGACGAGGAGTACCTGCGTGAGTTGTGCGAGCGCGGCCTGATCGAGCGCTACGGCGAGGAGCGCGTGCGCGAGGACTCGACGCTGCGCGAGCGGCTCGACTACGAACTCTCGGTCATCACGAAGATGGGGTTCGCGTCGTATTTCCTCATCGTCTGGGACTTCATCAAGTACGCGCGCGATCACGGCATCCCGGTCGGCCCAGGCCGCGGCTCGGCGGTCGGATCGCTGGTCGCGTACTGCTTACGGATTACCGACCTCGATCCGCTTCGCTTCAAGCTGCTCTTCGAGCGCTTTCTCAATCCGGAGCGCATCTCGATGCCGGACATCGACACCGACTTCTGCGTCGAGCGGCGCGACGAAGTGATCGCGTACGTTACCGAAAAGTACGGAAAGGATCGCGTCGCTCAGATCGTCACGTTCGGCACGATGGCCGCGCGGGCCGCGATCCGCGACGCGGGGCGCGCCCTCGGCGTGCCGCTTCCCGACGTCGACCGCATCGCGAAGCTCGTTCCGTCCGGGCCGGGCGGCTTTCCGATTGCGCGTGCGATCGAGCAGATCGCCGAGTTGAAGACGCTTTACGCGACGCAGCCGGCGATGCGAAAGCTGCTCGACACCGCGAAAGAGATCGAAGGCCTCGCGCGCAACGCGAGCACGCACGCCGCGGGCGTCGTGATCTCGGCGGGGCCGCTCGTCGAGTATACGCCGCTCTGCCGGTTCGGCGACGGCGGCGTCAATACGCAGTACGACATGGACTCGGTCGAGGGCATCGGCCTGCTGAAGATGGACTTTCTCGGCCTGCGCAACCTGACGGTGATGGACAAGGCGGTCTCGGAGATCCGGCGCACGATCGACCCGGAGTTCGAGCTGTCGGCGATTCCCTTCGACGACGCGCGGACGTATGAGATGCTCGGGCGCGGCGAAACCGTCGGCGTCTTCCAACTCGAGTCCGAGGGGATGAAACGCGTCTGCGCGGAGCTGCAGCCCTCGGGCTTCGAGGATATCATGGCCCTCGTCGCGCTGTACCGCCCGGGACCGATGGAGCTGATCCCGCAGTACATCGCCGTCAAGCACGGGCGAACGACGACGCAGTATCTGCATCCGGCGCTCGAACCGATTCTCTCGGAGACGCACGGGACGCCGCTCTACCAGGATCAGGTCATGCGGATGGCGCGCGAGATCGCGGGCTTCACGTTAAGTGAGGTCGACGAGCTGCGCAAGGTCATCAGCAAGAAGCAGAAGGAGAAGATCCCGGTCTATCAAGAGAAGTTCATCGCGGGCGCCGCTGCGACGTCGGGAATCGGCCGCGCGCTCGCGCTGCGGCTCTTCGAATATATCGGACCGTTCGCCGGTTACGCGTTCAACAAGGCGCACGCGGCGGCGTACGGTTGGATCGCCTATCAGACGGCCTATCTCAAGGCGAATCATCCGCTCGAGTACATGGCCGCGCTGATGACGTCGGTGAAAGACAAAACCGAGAAACTCGCGGAGTATATAGACGAAGCGAAGAAAATAGGCATCGAGGTCCTGCCGCCGGACGTCAACGAGTCTTTGGTTGACTTCACCGTCGTCGGCGACGCGATCCGATTTGGCCTTGCGGCCGTCAAAGGCGTCGGCGAGGCCGCGGTGCGCAACATCATCGAGATCCGCGACGAAGGCGGCGCGTTTGCCGATCTCTTCGATCTTGCGGCGCGCGTCGATTTCAAGCAGGTCAATCGCCGCGTCTTCGAGGCGCTGATCAAATGCGGAGCGCTCGACGGCGTGCCGGGAAACCGCGCGCAGAAGCTCGCGGCGCTCGATGCCGCGCTCGAATTGGCGGCTCGAACTTCGCGCGACGCCGAGCTCGGCCAGGTCTCGCTCTTCGGCGAAGCGGCGCAGACGCCGACGCTCGCGCCGAAGTTGCCGCCGATTGCGGCGCCGACGACCCGCGAGATGCTCTCCTGGGAGCGCGAAACGCTGGGAATCTTCGTCTCGGGGCATCCGCTGGCGGAGTTCGCGCCGATGCTCGCGCGCGCGGGGGCCCTGCCGATCAAAGAGTTGTCCAGCCTTCCCGACGATAGCGCGGTGACGATCGCCGGCACCGTGATCGGCGTCAGACGCACGCTAACGAAGGCCGGCCAGCAGATTCTCATCGCACAGCTCGAAGACACGAGCGGCATCTGCGACGTCGTGCTCTTCTCAAAGGCATATCCGCAACTGCATCAGCTCTTCGAGCCGGATACGATCCTGATCGTCAAGGGGCGCGTGCGATTGCGCGAACGGCCCGGGGCGGCTCCCGGCGAGGAACCGCGCGTCGAGCTCAATCTTGCCGCAAACGAGGCGACGAAGTTCGTGCCGCCGATATCGAGCCTGCCGGTCGGCGCCGTGCGCGGCTGGCACGTGGACGTGACGCGACGGGATCAGATCGATCGGCTCGCGCGGCTCATCGACGAGTGGCCCGGCGAAGTTCCGGTCGTCATGCACGTGCAGGGGCGCTCCCAGCGCGTCGCTCGCGCGATCGCAAGCGACTCGCGCATTCGCGACGAGCTCGAACGCATCTTCGCCCCGCAAGGCGTCCGCGAAGGTTCGTTGGACGCCTACGGATGAGCGCTGCTTGAAGCAACTCCCGAAGCTGGTGGCGTTCGACGTCGACGGCACGCTCGTCGGCCGCGACCTGGCGATATCGGAGGGGGTGCGCGCGGCGGTGGCGCGGATGCAGGACGCCGGCGTCGCGGGCTGCCTCGTAACGGGGCGGATGTACCGCGCGACGGTTCCGTTCGCGCGCGACCTCGAGTTCGACGCACCGGTGATCTGCTACCAGGGCGCGGCAATCATCGACCCCACGACCGACGACGTGCTCTCGCACACTGCGCTGGACAACGCGTTGGTTCGAGAGATCGTCGGCATCGCGGAGCAAGGGAAGATGCACTTGCAGCTCTATCGCAACGACGAGTACTACTGCGAGGCGCGCAACCGCTTCTCCGATCTCTACGCGTCGCTCTCGGAGGCGCAACCGGTCGTCGTAGCCTCGCTGCGCGAGGCGTTTGCGTATAGTCCGGCGACGAAGGCGGTGATCGTGGCCGACGAGCCCGACGCGCGCCGATACGACGAAGCGTTACGCGCGCGGTTCGAAGGTCGCGCAAACGTCACGCGCAGCCTGCCGGAGTTCGTGGAAATATTGGATCTCGCGGTGGATAAAGGCGCGGCGCTGCGTTTCGTTGCCGAACGGCTCGGCGTCGAGATCGAGCGCACCGTCGCGATCGGCGACTCCTGGAACGACCGGCCGCTGCTCGAGGCCGCCGGATTCGGCGTCGCGATGGGCTCGGCGCCCGACGAACTCCGCGTCGTCGCGGATGCGATCGTCGCCGACGTGGCGCACGACGGGGTCGTCGAGGCGCTCGAGCGATACGTTCTCGCGTGACGACGCGGTGAAGAACCGGCGAAGCCGGAGGTCGCCGGTCGAGCGCATCAGGCCGTTCTGGATGCCGATCGCGCTCTGCACCGCGCTCGCGATCGGGCTGCTCGTGGTGGGCCTGGCGTGGCCGGGCTTTCAGCCGAAACACGTCTCGGTCAGCGGCAATCATCGGGTCAGCCGTCACGAAATTCTCGTTCGCGCCGCGATCGCTCCGCACGAGAGCATCTGGCTGCAGAACACCGGGGAGATGGCGAGCCGGATCGCGGCGATCCCGTTCGTTGGAACCGCGTCCGTTCACCGCCTTCCGCCCGCGACGATCGCGATCGTCGTCGAGGAGCGCATACCGTTCGCGGTTCTGCGCGCCGGGGGCGAAGCGGGGCTCGTCGATCGCGCGCTCCGCGTCTTATCGCCGCCGCCGGCGGATTCGAGCCTGCCGGTCTTCGTAATCGCGGCGGGGCCGCTGCTCGACGACGGGACGTTCGTCAAGGCTCGCGACGCGATCGCGCTGCGCGACGATTACGACGCGATCGTCGCGGCAAAGATCGCGCCGGCGCAGTTAGCGTTCGATCGCTACGGCGGGCTCGTCGTCACGCTGCATAATGGCCTGCGCCTGCTGCTGGGCAGCGAGAGGGACCTCGCGCAGAAAGTCGCGCTGGTCAATCCGATTCTCTCGCAGGTTGTTGGGAAGGAGCGGCGAGTCGCGGCGATCGACTTGCGGGCGCCGGCGACGCCGGTGATCGTCTACCGCTGACTAGTGGCTCGTCAGATCGAGGAAGACGACGACCGTTCCTTTGATGATCGAGAGCTTGAGCTGATCGTTCGACTGGACTTTTGAAAAGTCGACCGACGCGCGTCCCGACGTCAGCGTCGTATCGGCGCCGGTATCCATCGAGACCTCGATGTGCTTTGGATCGACGACCTTGACGACTTTGACGGTGTACGTGCCGTCGGGAATGGTCGTGGCATCGACGACGGCCGCGGCTGCGGCGATCGGCGCGACAAATCCGAGCAGGACGAGGACGAGAGAAATACGGTTCACTGCGGCTGGCTCCACATAGTTGGCGAAGGCATGTAAGGTAGCATCTTATCGCAAACGCGCCCGCTCTTCTAGAGCGCAGCGGAAGCTTTCCGACGCCTTTTTTTTGAGGTCTTTTTGATAAGACCTGCGCTTTGTCAGCGGCCGCTCCGGCAGCCGGGCATGCACAGCCTGTCCACACCTTTGGCGGGTTTTCCTCAAGGAGAACCCCGGGTGCTCGCCAAGGCTTGCGAATCCACGCGGGCGGCTGCTATCGGTAGTAGGATTCGGGTGGTTCGACCACAATATATCGTGGTCAGCGGCGATTTCTTTAAGATAGGTGTGACGGGGAGCGGATGAAGCACGGGACCGTATGCGGGCTCGATATCGGAACGACCAAGACCTGTACGGTCGTTGCGGTGAACGGCCCGACCGGGCTCGAGATCGTCGGCGTGGGCGAAGCGCCGTCGTTGGGAATGCGTAAGGGCGTCGTCGTCGACCTCGAGGAGACGATCAAATCCATCGAGGCGGCCACCGAAAAGGCCGAACGAATGGCCGGCGTCCACTTCTCCGAGGTCTTCGTCGGCATCACCGGCGACCACATCCGCAGCACGAACAATCGCGCCGTCGTCGCGGTCTCGGGCGAGGACCGCGAGGTCAGCTCGGGCGACGTTCGCCGCGTCATCGACGCCAGCAAGATCATCAACCTCCCGAGCGATCGGCAGATCATCCACGCGCTGCCGCGCTACTTTACGGTGGACGGCCAAGAGGGGGTCAGCGACCCGATCGGGATGGCCGGCGGCCGGCTCGAGGTGGACACGCACATCGTGACCGGCAGCACGAGTTTCATCACCAACGTGCTCAAGTGCGTGCAGCGCGCCGGACTCGAGGCGCTCGGCGTCGTCTTCGAGCCGCTTGCCAGCTCCGCCGCGACGCTTCTGCAAGAGGAGAAACAGGTCGGGGTCGTGCTGCTCGACATCGGCGGCGGCACGACCGACATCGCCGTCTACTCCCTCGGCAGTGCGATCTATACCGCCACGATTCCGGTCGGCGGGAACGTGCTGACCAGCGACATCTCGCTCGGCCTCAAAACGACGCTGGCGCAGGCCGAGGAGATCAAGAAGCAGCTCGGGGCGACGGCGAGCGAGCAGACCTTCGCGGTGCATACGCTCGACGGGCGCGCGACGCGCGAGCATGCGACGTCGGAGCTTCGGCAGATCGTCGTGCCGCGCGTGCTCGAGACGCTGCGGATGGCGAAGCAGAAGATCGTCGAGAACGTGCCGCGCGATCTCGTACTGGGAGAGGTGGTTTTGACGGGCGGCGGCGCGCAGCTTCCCGGCATCGAGGCGATCGCCGAAGAGGTGTTCGGGCTTCCGGTTCGCATCGGTCTGCCGAATACGCTCGGCGGACTGACCGAGGCGATGACCGCGCCGCAGTACGCGACCGCGATCGGTCTCGTGCTCTTCGGCGCGAACGGCGACCGCGAGGACGCCGCGCGCTCGAATCGTCGCAGCGGCGCGTTTACGGCGCGAGTCCAGCGGTGGCTGGCGGACCTATGGACGTAGAGACTCTTATAAACTCACTCTTGATGGAGGGACCCCAAGGAAATGGCTGAGGTACGACGTTCCGCCCACGAACCCGAGCACGCCGCGACGATCAAGGTCATCGGGATCGGCGGCGGCGGCTGTAACGCGGTCAACCGCATGATCGCAGCCGGCTTGTCCGGCGTGGATTTCTTTGCGGTCAACTCCGACGTGCAGGCGCTGCGCGGCTCGCTGACCGACAACCGCGTTCACATCGGCGGGACCGAGACGCGCGGCCTCGGCGCCGGCGCGAACCCGACGCTCGGGCGCGAGGCCGCCGAAGCGTCGCGCGAGGATCTCTCGCTGATCCTCGACGGCGCCGATCTCGTCTTCCTGACCGCCGGCATGGGCGGCGGCACCGGCACCGGCGCTTCGCCGGTCGTCGCGGAGCTGGCGCGCGAATCCGGTGCGCTGACGATCGCGGTGGTCACGAAGCCGTTCGCGTTCGAAGGAAAGAAGCGGATGCAGATCGCCGAGAACGGCATCGCCGAGCTCGAATCGAAGGTGGATACGCTGATCACGATTCCCAACGAGCGCATCCTCCAAGTGATCGAGAAGAAGACGCCGCTCAACGAAGCGTTCTCCTTTGCCGACGACGTTTTGCGCCAGGGCATCGCCGGGATCAGCGACCTCATCACCCAGCCGGGGTTGATCAACCTCGACTTCGCCGACGTCAAGACGATCATGACCGACGCGGGCTCCGCGATGATGGGCATCGGCGAGGGCACCGGCGAGCATCGCGCCGCCGACGCCGCGCAGAAAGCAATCGCGTCGCCGCTGCTGGAGACGACCGTCGACGGCGCGCACGGCGTGATCTTCAACATCACCGGCGGCCCGGATATGGCGATGTACGAGGTGAACGAAGCGGCCGAGATGATCAGCCGAGCGGTGGATTCCGAAGCGCAGATTATCTTCGGCGCCTCGATCGACCCGACGATGTCCGGCAAAGTGCGCGTGACCGTGCTCGCGGCCGGCTTCGGCGGGCGGCGCGGCTACCGCGGAGCGCAAGCCGGCTACGCGTTCGATACGGGAAGGCTCGACGCGGTCGCGCCGGTGACGATGGACGACATCGACGTGCCGGCTTTCCTGCGCTATCGCGGCTGAGTGCCGTATAGCGCCCGCGTGCTGCTGGACTCCGTCAGTCCGAACGGGGTCCGGCTCACCACGCTCGAGGTCACCTTCCCGCGCTTCGTGCTCGCGGAGTTTAACACGCATAGAGCATTCTGCCTCGACGGCGAGACGAAACTCTATTTCGACCCCTTCCCACTGACGATACGCACGCTTTACGAGCGGTGGCATGACGGCGCGGGCCCGCGCCAGCCCGCGATGCCGCTGCGTTCTTGCAACGAAGAAACCGGCGAGATTTACCACACGCACGTACGCGACGTCACGTACTCCGGCGACCGACCCGCCTTCCGGGTAAGCCTGCGGAACGGCCAGCAAATCGTCACGTCGGCGGATCATCGGTTCTTGACGAGGGCCGGCTGGGAACGCCTTGAGGACGCGGTCGGCCTTCGGCTAGGCCCGGGCAACGTCGCCACCTGGACGAGGGAGGCGGAGTTTGCAGCCAATGGGGTCGTTGTGAAGCAGACGTTGGTGCGGCACTTCGTCGAGCTCGAGTCCATCGAATACGTCGGCGTCAGGGAAACGTTCGACGTCGAGGTCGAGGGACCGTACCATAACTTTGTCGCCGACGGCTTTATCGTTCACAATTCGCGAAACAGCGCGAGTTCGCGGGCAATTCCAACTGCGAAATTGATCGAGCGGGTCGAGAACGATCCGGCGATGCCGCTCGAGTGGGGGCGCAATAAGGCCGGCATGTCGGCGAGCGACGTCCTCGACGAGGCCGAAGCCGCCGCGGCGGCGCGCGTCTGGCTGCGGGCGCGCGACGATGCCGTCGCGCGCGCCCGCGAGCTCCTCGATCTCAACGTGCACAAGCAAGAACTCAACCGGATTCTCGAGCCGTTTCTTTGGCATACGGTAATCGTCACCGCGACGGAGTGGGAGAACTTCTTCGAACTGCGCTGCTCGAGCAGCGCGCAGCCCGAGATTCGCGCCGCGGCGGTCCGCATGCGCGAGGCGATCGACGCAAGCCGGCCGCAGCCCGTCGCGCTCGGCGAGTGGCACACGCCGCTGCTGCAGGACGACGAGGGCGCGCTCGACTTGGAGACCCGCCGGCGGGTCTCGGCGGCGCGCTGCGCGCGCGTCTCGTACCTCACGCACGAGGGCAAGCGCGAGATCGCCAAAGACCTCGATCTCTACGAGCGTCTGCGTCAGGACCGCCATCTCAGCCCGTTCGAGCACGTCGCGACGCCGGCGCCCGACGCGGCGTTCCACGCGAACTTCCGCGGCTGGATTCAGATGCGCGCCGAGGTCGAGTGATTCCGCGGAGCGGCGCAGAGGCCGGCGAGCACGAGCGCGGTCACGAGCGCGGCCCAGGCCGGCACCTTTACCGCAAACCATAGCGCGTCGCGCGTGCTGCGCGCCTCGGTATAATCGCGCCACTCCTCGCCGACGAGCTCGCTCGCCGAGTAGACGCGCGGGGGCGCGTGCGGCACCGGGAGATGCGGCGGATGGAGCTCGAGCGCGTAGATCGCCGCGGCGACGACGAGGAGCGTCGCGATGCCGGCGCGCACGCCTACCCGCAGTTGGAGCAGGATCGCGGCGCAGACGAAGATCGCAGCGAGAAAGAGCTGCTTGTAACTCCAGACGGCGATCGCCGGGAGCGCGAGGATGCAGAGCGCGACGGCGGCGGCGACCCGCGCTGGGCCGCGGCTCTCGACCGCGAGCACGAGCAGCGCCGGCAACGCGAAGCACAACTCTTCTTGGTGGAGGAAGGGTCCGCCGATCACGCAGCAGAGCGCCGGGATGAAGACGAGCAGTTCGCGGCGCCCTAACGCGCCGGCAGCTCGCGGCGCGACGACGAGCCCGACCGCGAGCAGCAGGACGTAGGAGAGCGATCCGGCCGCGTACGCTACGACCGGCGGGCTTCCGAGATACGCCAGCGCGTACGTCAGACTGTACTGGAACGGAAAGTGGAGTTCGGACCGCGCGTGGACGGGGAGCACTTGCGTCGCATACTCGAGCAGCCCGCGTCCGCCGGTCAATGCAGACGCGAGCAGCGCGAGAAAGAGCGCGCCGACGATCGCCGCGATCCGCGCGCGCGGCACGAAGAGCAGCGTCGCCAGTAGCACCGGGACGCCGAGCGTCGGTTCGATCGCGGTCAGTGCCGCCAGCGCGCCGGCCAGCGCGTCGCGGCCGCGGTGGAGCGCGAGGCCGCAGAACGCGAGAGCGAAGAGCGCGAACGGCACGATCTGCCCGGTGTTGAGCTCGGCGTAACCGGTCGAGAGCAGCAGCGCTGCGGCGGCGAGAGCGAGCGGGATGCCGATCCCGGCGAGCGCGAGCGCGGCGAGCGCGATCGCAGTCACGATGGCAGCGCCGTCGAGGGCGCGCGCCGCGGCGAACGGCAGACGCGCCAAGGCCATGAACGGTGCGAAGTCGTAGGGCGGCTGCGGGGCAGGCACGGCGATCGCGGGATTACTCGCAAAGAGGCGGCCGCGAAAACTCGTGCCGGAGTTGACCGCGTGCTCGCACGAGCGCAGCGGCTCGTAGGTGTAGGGGTCGGCGCCGTCGTCGAGCACCTGCCCCGCGCAGTAGAAGTCGGCGAAGTCGTCCATCGTGCGCCACGGCAACGCGTCGCCGAGACGGAGAAAGTCGCGCAGCGCGAAGAGCGCGAGCAGCCCCATCAGCACCGCGGTCACGAGCGGCAGACGGCTGCCGGGGACGTTCATGCCGCGAGCGCCGCGAGCACGATGCCGGCGAGCGCGATCCAGGTGGGCACTTTGATTGAGAACCACGTGCCGCTTGCCGCGCCGAGGTGTGCGACGTAATCGGCCCACCCCTGTTGCGCCAGCGCAGAGGCCGGAACGGCGGCGGTCGCCGAGACGAGCGGCGCGGGCGGTGCGAGCTCGAAGAGGTAGATCGCGACCGCGATGCACGCGAACGTAGCGACGGCGGTCGCCGCGCCGGTGCGAAGCCGGAGCAGGATTCCCGCGACGACGGCGAGCGTCGCGAGGAAGAGCCGCTTCGAGATCCAGACGAGGATCCACGGAACGGCGAGCAGGCAGAGCGCGACGGTCGCGATGCTCTTGGCGCGTCCCCGCAGCGACGTCGCGAGCACGAGCGCTGCCGGGACGGCGAATCCGAGATCCACCATGTGCACGTACGGACCGCCGATGATGCTGCACGCAGCCGGAAGATAGGCGAGCAGTTCGGGCCGTTGCAGCCGTCGCGCCGCACGGCGCCCGAGCCACACGCCGAGAACGAGGGCCGCCGCATAGGAGAGCTGCCCCGCCGCAAGCGCAATGGCCGGCTGCGCTCCGGCGGAGCGAAGAACGTAGGTCAGGCTGTATTGATAGGCGTACCCCGCCTCGGCGGCGGCCTGCGCCGGAAGCACGCGCGTCACGTACTCGCCGACGACGGGAATGCCGACCGTCAGCACGCCCGCGATCGCGAGCGCGAGCGCGGTTCCGAGCAGCGCGAGCCGGCTCTGGCGCGCCCATACGACCAGCGCGGCGCAGACCGGGAGTCCGAGGTGCGGCTCGATCAGCGTCAGCGCCGCCAGCGCGCCCGCGAGCGCGTCGCGCCCCCGCGCGAGCGCGACGCCGCAATAGAGCAGGGCGACGAGCGCGAACGGGACGACCTGCCCCGCGTTGAGCAAGACGTATCCCGCCGGAAAGAATACAGCGAGCGCCGCAAGGTCGACCGGCACGTCGATCAGCGCGAGCGCCAGCACCGACGCCGCGAACGCCGCGACGATCGCTGCGACTGCCAGCGCGCGCGCCGTTTCGAAGTTCGTGCGCGCCAGCAGCACGAGCGGCGGAAAATCGTACGGAGGCAGCGGCGCGGGCACGACGCGGTTCGGATCTGCGACGTACGAATCCGCGCGATTGACGGCGTGCTCGCAGCGATGGAGCGGTTCGTAGCGATAGGGATCGGCGCCGGCATCGACCGCCGCGCCCGCGCAGTAGAAGTCGGCGACGTCGTAGAGCTGCCGCCACGGAAGCGCGTCGCCGAGGCGTGCGAGATCGCGCAGCGCCGCGAGCGCGAGAAGCGCCAGCGCCACGAGCAGAACCGCGCGCGACGCCTTCATCGTCGCAGAGTAGTCGCCGCCGCCGGGCGACTCCTGCCGGGTATTGCGCTTTCGAAGTGCGTGGTATATAACGAAGACCGGAGGTTGGGTGTGGCTCTACGATTCCGTGCAACGCCGTTGCGCCGGCTGCTCGCGCGCGACCGGCTCGTTACCGATTACTGGTATCTCTGTCGCCGTGCCGCGCGCCGTTTTATGCGCCGCGGTCTCGATCGTGCCGATCTCGAGCAAGTGGGCGCGATCGGCTTGATTAAGGCGATCGATCGCTACGACTCCGCGCAGCGCGCGCCGTTCGAGGCCTACGCGTGGCTGCTCGTCGTCGGGGAGTTGATGCACTACGTGCGCGACAGCGAGCGCCTCTTGCGCGCCCCTCGCAGCGTGCGCGATCTCGATCGGCGCTGGAGCGCGGCGGAGCGCGAACTCTGGGCGCGCTTGGGGCGCGAACCGGCCGAGAGCGACGTCGCTGCGCACGTCGGAGCCGCTCCCGATCAGACGCGCGAGATCCGGGCCTATCGCGCGAGCAGTCGCGTGCTCTCGTTCGACCCGCTGCGCAACGCAGACCGCGACGGCCCGCGCTACGGCATCGACGACGTGCTCGACCAACTGACCGTCGAGGAGATGCTCAAGGGGCTCTCGCCGCTCGAACGCCAGATCGTGCGCTCGATCCACCTCGACGGCGTCACCGTGGTCGAGCTGGCTGCGAGGCTTGGCTACTCGCGCCGGCACGTGACGCGGCTGCACCGGGCCGCGATCGAGCGTCTCAAAGTAGCCGCGGTCGGCCGCGCCGAAGAGCGGGCCGGTGTTTCGCTATCTCACGGCGGGTGAATCGCACGGGCCGGCCCTCGTCGGCATCCTCGACGGAATTCCGGCGCATCTCCGCCTGGACGTCGAAGCGATCGACGCGACGCTCGCGCGCCGTCAAGGCGGCTACGGGCGCGGCGCGCGCATGAAGATCGAGCAGGATCGCGTCGAGTTTCTCGCCGGCGTGCGCGGCGGAGAGACGCTTGGGTCGCCGATCGCGGTCATCGTTCGCAATCGCGACTACGAGACGCCGAAGGTGCGCGCGCTCATGGATCCGCTTACCGGAGGCGGCGAGCCGCTGACCAATCCGCGTCCCGGGCACGCCGATTACGCCGGGGCGTTGAAGTATCGCCAGCGCGACCTGCGCAACGTGCTCGAGCGCGCGAGCGCCCGCGAGACCGCGCTGCGCGTCTGCCTCGGCGCGATCTGCGCGCAGGTTCTCGGCGCGCTCGGAATTACGACGCGGAGTTACGTCACGCGAATCGGCGAGGTCGAGGCGCCGGCGCTTGACGATTGGGATCAGCGCGACGTCGAACGCAGCGACGTTCGCTGTCCGCACCCCGAGGCCGAGGCTCGCATGATCGCCGCGATCGATGCCGCGAAGGCGGCTGGCGACACCCTGGGCGGACGCTTTGTCGTGTGCGTCGACGGTTTGCCCGCCGGCATCGGCAGCAATCGTCAGCCGAATCAGCGCCTCGACGGCGTTCTCGCCGGAGCGATCATGGGAATGCAGACCGTCCGCGCGGTCGAGCTCGGGCTCGGCGCCGACCTCGCGGAGACCCCGGGTTCGCGCGCGCACGACGTCTTCGCGCTCGACGGCGACGAGGTCGTGCGGACCTCGAACCGAGCCGGCGGAATCGAGGGCGGCATGAGCAACGGCGAGCCGGTCGTCGTGCGCGTCTCCGTGAAGCCGATCCCGACGCTGACGAAAGCGCTGCCGTCGGTGAACCTGCACGCCGGGACCGATGCGCCCGCGACGGTCGTGCGCAGCGACGTCTGCGTCGTTCCGGCCGCCGCGATCGTCGGCGAGGCGATGGTGCGGCTCGCGCTGATGGCGCCGGTGTTGGAGAAGTACGGCGGCGACTCGATCGAGGAGACGCTGGAGAATCTCGAGCGCAGCCGAGCCGCTGCGGCGAAGCTCTTCGCGCGAGAGGGCGGCGCGGGCCCGAAATGAGGCGCCACGTGGCGCTCGTCGGGTTCATGGCGTCGGGAAAGTCGACGATCGGACGCAAACTCGCGCGACGGCTCGGCTATCCGTTCGTCGACACCGACGCGCTCGTCGTGCGCTCGCACGGCCCGATTCCCGCGATCTTCGATAGCGAAGGCGAGGCGGCGTTCCGGCGCTACGAACGGGAGGCGATCGCCCAGGCGCTCGAGAGCGACGAGGCGTCGGTCATCGCACTCGGCGGCGGCGCCCTCACCGTCGCGGCGAACCGCGAGCTGCTGCAGGACCGCGCGTATCGCGTCTTCATCAAGATCTCGGCCGAGCAGATCATCTCGCGCGTGCGCCACGGCCGCGAGCGGCGCCCCGTACTCGGAGCGAACCCGACCCTCGCGCGCGTCAAAGAGCTCTACAAGATCCGGATGCCGCAGTACGCGAGCGCCGACCGGGTGATCGAGGCCGAGCGCCGGAACGACCGGGACGTGATCGACGAGATCGTGCAATGGCTTCGCGAGAAGGGCGAGTAATGCCCGAGGCGCTTCGCAACGACGACCTCGGCTATCCGATCTTCGTCGGCGATAATCTTCGCGCGGAGATCGGCGCGTTCTTCAAGCGCGAAGGTTCGCCGAGCGTCATTCTGTGCGACGCGAACAAGGAGGTGCGGAAGATTGCCGAGGGCGTTGCCGCCGCGGCCGGCCGGCCGCGCGTGCTCGCCTTTCCGCTCGGAGAGCGGCGCAAGCGCCTTTCGACCGTCGAGCGCGTGCAGGACGCGCTGCTCGAAGCCGGCGTGGAGCGTTCCGCGACGGTGCTCGGCGTCGGGGGCGGGGTCGCGAGCGATCTCTTCGGATTCGCGTGCGCGACGTACATGCGGGGCGTGCGCTACGCGCACGTCGCGACCTCGCTCGTCGCGATGGTGGACGCGGCGATCGGCGGCAAGACCGGCGTCAACCTGGGCGGTGGAAAGAATCTCGCCGGCGCATTCGCCGATCCGATCGCCGTCTTCTGCGACGTTGGCTCGTTGCGCACGCTCCCGGCGCGCTCGATGCGCGAGGGTCTCGCCGAGATCGTCAAGGCCGCGCTCATCGAAGGCGGCGCCTTCTTCGAGGCGCTCGAGGAACTGGCGCCGCATCCGCTGCAGCGCTGGCCGTGGACGAACGTTGTCGAGGCGGCGGTGAAGGTGAAGACCGCGATCGTTGCCGACGACCGGACGGAAGCGGGAACGCGCGAGCTGCTCAACCTCGGCCACACGTTCGCGCACGCGATCGAGCGCGCGTCGAATTATGCGGTGACGCACGGCGAGGCGGTCGCTCTCGGGTTGCGCGCCGCGGGGCTGCTGGCGCTGCGCAGCGGGCGCTTCAGCGAAGCCGAACACCTGCGCGTGCTCGCGCTCCTCGCGTTGCTCGGCCTGCCGTTGCAATCGGACGTCGACGCGGAGGCGGTTGGAGCCGCGATGCCGGCGGATAAGAAGCGGCGCGCGGGCCGAATGCGGTTCGTTCTGCCGCGCGCGATCGGCGATGTCGAGCATGGCGTCGAGTGCGAGAGGCGCTCCGTCAACGCGGTCTTACGCCGTTTGCAGGCGCCGCCCGGAAAACTACGTGCGCGTCGTTGACGCGTTACCCGTCATCCGTTCGTCCCGCTACGATCTTCCGCTGACGTACGATGCCGGCGAGTTGGAGCCGGCGATCGGCGACGTCGTCCGGGTGCCGCTCGGCCCGCGCGAGGTGCTCGCCTTCATCGTCTCGCCCGCGCGCGACGAAACGCAGCCGAAGCAGCCGCTCCGCCCGATTCTGGAGCGGCTCGACGTGCCGCGCGCGTTCGACGAGACCGGATTGCGCCTGGCCGAGTTCGTCGCCGACCGGTATATCTGCACGCTCGGGGAGGCGCTCGGCGCGGTCGTGCTCGCCGGTGCGATCCCGCGCATGCGCGACACCTTCGCGCGCGGCGAGCGCCCCGATTCGCAGCGCTCCCAAGCGGTTCCAGCGCGCTTGATCCGGCTGATCTGGGACGAGCTCGACGATG
>DATKMJ010000012.1 GCA_035541935.1 Candidatus Binatia bacterium
CCTTGCGCCTCGCAGTTGTGCTCGCAGCGCCTCGCAGTCTCGCACTTACATCCTTAGAGCCTGGCGGCCCGGATCACAACACCGCGCACAAGCCCAGCCGGCAGGGGGCGGCGTTTTAAGGCGGCCTAACTCCTATCCCGCTAAGCGGCGGTGCCGTGGCAGCGCTTATATTTCTTTCCGCTGCCGCAGGGGCAGAGTTCGTTGCGGCCGACTTTCGGCTGGTCGCGTTGTAGCGGTTTGGCTGGAGAGTCGTCGTCTTTGTTCGTGTGGAACTGCTGTACGCGGCGGCCGGTGCCGGGCATCGGGCCGAGCATCTGCTCCACTTGCTGTGGCGGCAGCGCGTTGCCGGCTGCGACGGGCTGCGGCACCAGCTCGCCCGATGGGATCTGTTCGAACTGCGGCGACCCCGGCGCCGCCGTCTGCGCCTGTGGCGGGCCGTGCTCGATCACGACGCGGAACACGCCTTTGACCGCTTCGTCGGCGATGTTGTTCTTCAGCGATTCGAAGATCTCAAACGCTTCCTTTTCGTACTCGACGCGCGGGTCTTTTTGGCCGTAGCCGCGCAGGCCGATGCCGGTCTTCAGGTGATCCATCACGTAGAGATGATCCACCCACTGACGGTCTATGATCGGCAATAGGAGATACCGCTGCTCGACGACGCGCAGAATCTCCGGCGTCACTTCCTTCTCTTTCGCCTCGTACGCCGCCAGCGCGGTCTCGCGCAGCGTCCGGCGGATCTCCTCTCGGTCTTTGCCGGCAAGATCTTCGAGCTTCACGGAGCGTTTGACTGGGAAGATCTGCTCGAGGGCGTTGAGCATCTCCTCGAGGTCCCATTCGCTCGGATGAACGTTTTCGGGCGCGTTCTCCTCGACGGCTTCGTCGACTTTCGCCTCGAGCGTCTGCGTCATGAAGGCCCGGGAGTCGAACGTCCCTTCTAAGGTCGAGCGCCGGTCGGAGTAGATCACCGACCGCTGCTTGTTCATCACGTCGTCGTATTCGAGCACGTGCTTGCGAATCTCGTAATTATGGTTCTCGACCTTGCCCTGCGCGCGTTGAATCGACTTCGTCACTAGCCCCGACTCGATCGGCTGTTCGTCGGTAAACCCGACGCGCTCCATGATCGACGTCATGCGCTCGCCCCCGAAGAGGCGCATCACCTCGTCCTCGAGCGAGACGTAGAAACGCGACGAGCCCGGGTCGCCCTGGCGCCCCGACCGTCCGCGCAGCTGGTTGTCGATCCGCCGCGACTCGTGCCGCTCGGTGCCGATGATGTGCAGCCCGCCGTTCCGCGCGACGCCGTCGCCGAGCTTGATGTCGGTGCCGCGGCCAGCCATGTTGGTGGCGATGGTCACCTGGCCTTCCTGGCCGGCGTCCTTGATAATCTCCGCCTCTTGTTCGTGATACTTCGCGTTGAGCACGTTGCACTCAACGCCCTTGCGCCGCAGCATCGTCGCCAACAGTTCGCTCTTCTCGATCGAGCGCGTGCCGACGAGAACGGGCCGCCCCTTCTTATGCTCTTCGATGATCTCGTCGACCACCGCATCGAACTTTGCCTTCTCCGACTTGTAGACGATGTCGGAGTGATCTTTGCGGACCATCGGCATATTCGTCGGCACCACGACGACGTCCAGGCCGTAGATGTCGCGGAATTCGCGTTCCTCGGTCTTCGCCGTGCCGGTCATGCCGGCAAGATGGTCGTAAAGCCGGAAGAGGTTCTGGAACGTGATCGTGGCGAGCGTTTGGTCCTCGCCACGCACTTTGATCCCTTCCTTCGCCTCGATCGCCTGGTGGATGCCGTCGGAGTAGCGCCGCCCATACATCAATCGGCCGGTGAACTCGTCGACGATGATCACCTCGCCGTCCTTCACGATGTACTGCTGGTCCTTATGGAAGAGGTTCCACGCCTTGAGCGCCGCGTTCAGCTGGTGCGTCAACTCGATGTTGCGCTGCTCGTAGAGGTTCTGGATGCCGAGCATCTTCTCGACCTTTGCAACGCCGGCTTCCGTGATCGGAACGGCGTGCGCCTTCTCGTCAACGGTGTAATCCTCGCCCTTTTGCATCCGCGGGATGATCTGCGCGAACTTTTCGTAGAGCTCGCCCGACTCTTGCGAGGGTCCGCTGATGATGAGCGGCGTGCGCGCCTCGTCGATCAGGATCGAGTCCACTTCGTCCACGAGCGCGAAGTAGAGCTCGCGCTGCACGAGGTCTTCCACCTGCCAGGCCATGTTGTCGCGCAAGTAATCGAAGCCGACCTCATTGTTCGTCACGTAGGTGATGTCGCAGTTATACGCTTCGCGCCGCTGTGCCGAGTCGAGGCCGTGCTGGATCACGCCGATCTTCAGACCCAAGAACTCGTAGATCGGGCCCATCCACTCGGCGTCGCGCCGGGCGAGATAGTCGTTGACGGTGACGACGTGAACGCCGCGCCCTTCGAGCGCGCGCGCGTAGACCGGCAGCGTCGCGACGAGCGTCTTGCCTTCGCCGGTCTTCATCTCGGCGATCCGGCCTTCATAAAGCACCTGACCGCCCATGATCTGCACGTCGAAGTGACGCATCCCGACGGTCCGCTTCCCGGCTTCGCGCACGACGGCGAAGACCTCGGGCAGCATCGTGTCGAGCGATTCGCCTTCTTCGAGTCGCTGCCTAAACTCGGCGGTCTTCGCTTTCAGCTCGTCGTCGGTGAGCGCCGAGATCTGCGGTTCGAGTTCGTTGACGGCCTTCGCGGTGCGGCGCAGCCGCGCGACGTCGCGCTCGTTGCCGTCGATGAGAGTCTTGAGGAACGCCACGGACGTTACGGGACGAGCCCGATTCCCGTCACCGCCCCCGGCGATTTATAGTAGGAGGTCGGCGCAATATTGCCGTTTGCGTCGGGCGGAAAGATGTAGATGACCCCGCCACCGCTCGCCGTCGAATCCGCAACGTAAATCACCCCGTCGGCGTTCACCTTTACGTCGGTCGGCGCGTTGAGCTCCGTCTTGCAACCCTGGATCTTGCGAATCGGCTTCGTGTACGGAATCTTCTTGTTGTAGGGCGGGAAGACGAGAATCGCGGGCGCCTGCTTCGAGCTGCACTTCGCATTGGGCTTGCCCTGATCGGCGATGTAGATGTTGCCGCTCGAGTCGAGCGAGACGCTATAGGGCATCACGACTTCGTTCTTCGCCGTGATGCTGAAGCGCGGATAGATGTTGATCGGCGTCGGCGTGGGCGACGGCGTCGGCGACGGGCTCGGCGTTCCGCTCGGGGTCGGCGACGGCGAAGGCGTCGGCGTCGGCTTCGGTGTCGGCGTCGGCTTCGGCGTCGGCGACGGGGTCGGCAGCGAGAACTGCGAAACCGACGCGCCCTGAATGTTCGCGACGTAGATGTGCCCCTGCGCGTCGATCCAGACGCCGCCCGGCACCTTTAAGCCCGGCTTCGGGCCGGCGATCTCTTGATACGGCTGCGTGCTGCCGGCACCGAAGAGCAGGATCTGGCTCGGGTAACGCCGCGTCGGATCGACGTCGGCGATAACCATGAGGTTCGGAGGTCCGCTCGGCGTCGTTGACGGCGCCGGCGACGGCGCTCTCGGCGAGAACGCGATCCCGCGCGGTCGCCCCGTGAGCGCCGTCGAAGAGAGGGGCACGACGTTCCCGGTCGCAAGCGCCTCGAACTCGATGAGCAGCGAGCTGTTCGTGCTCGGGTTGTAGTTCGTGACCCACAGATTCTTGCCACGATCGAACGCGATGTACTGCGGACCGTCGAGGGTCGTGCTACCGCCACCGATGTTATAGGTCGGCCCCATTCCGCTCTTCGTCCCGTTCGTATAAATGCTGACCGCGTTCTGGTTGCTGTTCGACGCGTAGAGCGTCTTCGACGGGAAGTTCGGCCCGACGCTGATTCCGGTCGTCTGACCGAGGCTGCTGCACGCGACGATCGCCCCGGTCGCGATCAGCGCGAGGAAGCCTAACGAACGCACGGGACCCCTCTTTCTCTGGATAGGCACAGCCCTGCGGTTCCCGCAGGCGCCCGACTTTCCTGGCCGCTCGCACGGTGAGCAAGGAACCAGATGGCGGCTACCAGGACGACGAAGAGCAGCAAGGAGACCACGAAGCGGCGGGTGCGGCGGCGCACGTAGGCCGGGCGGCTCGACTCGGTGTCGATGATGGATCTGGGCACGACGAAACTCTTTAGACCGCGTGCCGGAACGGATGGTTGAGCTCGTCGCCCTGGACGAGCTTCAGCAGCTCCCCGACCGTGACGAACCGATAGCCCGCCCGCTTGAACCGCTCGACGACGTACGGCAGTGCCTCGATCGTCGCGAGCTTGCCGCTATGGAGCAGCACAATCTCCGGCGCGGTCGCATGCCTGGTAAGATGCCGCTCGAGCCCCTCGACGCTCAGCGATCGCCAATCGCCGCCGTCGTCCGTCCAGAGCACGACCGAGTATCCGAGCGACTGCGCGATCTGCAGCGTGCGTTCGGTGTAGCGCCCGTGCGGCGGCCGCAGGTAGACGCGCACCGCCGGATCGTGCGTCAGGTCCCAGAGCACGTTTCGCCCCTCGAGAATCTCCTTACGCACATCGGCATCGTCCTCTTCGTCGAGATTCGGATGCGAATACGTGTGGTCGGCAACTTCGTTGCCGTCGGCCTCGATGCGCTGCGTCAGCTCTGGCCACTGCTCCGCGTCCTTGCCGATGAGAAAGAACGTCGCGGGAACCTTCAGATCGCGCAGCACGTCGAGGAGCAGCGGCGTGTAGATTGGATAGGGGCCGTCATCGAAGGTCAGCGCGATCAGACGCGGCCGGCTCGAGCGGTCTTCGGGCATCTCGTGCGTCGCGCGATAGAGTCGCGCGACGACGTCGCCCGAAAATTCGAGGTGCACGTTCGTATCGGGCGTGACGAGCGCCGGGAACAGGTTGCTCGAATGAACGAGCGCGCGCCAGCCGCCGTAGATCACGCCCCCGGCCAGAACGAACGCGAGGATAACTTTCATCGGCTGAGACACCGCACGTTACGGACGATCCGGCAGGACCGAAGCCGTGCCGGCAGTCTTCGTGAGGTCGCTGCCGACGATGATGGTTACGTCGCTCGCGTTCGACGACGTTGCATCGGGCGATGCGGTGTCGACCGGATCGGCGACGACCGACGCCTCGCGCAGCGATTGTGGAAGCGCCTCGCGCACGCGCGCGCCGGCGAACGTGACGCTCGAATGTTCGTGGATCTCCGTCTCCGTGTAGTCGGAACGTGGCGCGTCGCCGACTTGGCCGATCGTAAAGCCGGCCCGGCGCAGGACGTCGGCAACGCGGTGCGCGGCGCCTTCGATGCCGCTGCCGTTCTCGATGTCCACCTTCAGCGTGCCCGGTGGAATCGCGGCGAGCGCGAGCGTGTCGGGCGACGGGACGGCCGACGGCGGCGCGAGCAGCATCTTCGCAACGAGTCGCGAGCGGGCCGCTGCGTCGGGAACGAGCGAATCGCCGTAGCCGGGCAGATTGATGTCGTCGGTGTACGGAACTTGCGCGGTGACGACCGCGGACGACGGGATTCCCTGGAAGAACGTCGCCAGCGAGAGCAGTTCTGAGTCGCTGAAGTCGGTCTGGACGTACTTTTTAAAGACGTGCAGCAGCTCGGGCAGGTGGAGGAACGTGTTGATGCGGTCGCCTTTGACCTTATCAATCATTGCGTGGAGCACTTGCTGCTGGCGCATGATCCGGCAGGGGTCGCTGCACCAGTCGTGCCGGAAGCGCATGTATCCCACGGCGTGCGGCCCGTCGAGATGCTGCATTCCTTCCTTTAGGTGGATGTCGAGGTGGCCCCACGTATCGGTGTAATCGAGCGACTCGTCGTTGCAGTCCCGCTTGTAACGCAGGCAATCCGACGATTTCACGTCCACGTCAATCCCGCCAAGCGCCGTGATGAACTCCTTCGTCGCATCTATTCGCAGAATGACGTACTTGTCGAACTCGGGGATACCGAGCCAGCCGGAGATGACGCTCTTCGCCTCGTTGACGCCGCCGTCGGATTGCGCCTGATTGATCTTCGCCTGCGTGCCGTTGGGCATCGTCGCGATCATGTCGCGGGGGATCGAGAGTTGGTAGACGCGCTTGTTCGGAAAGTCGAGGTTGACGGCCCAGATCACGTCGCTGCGAGAGTTCGCCGAGTACTCTTCGTCCTTCGCCGTGTAGTCGTAGTCGAGACCCTCGACGAGCACGAGCAAATTCGATTTACCGAAGATCTGCTGCGGGCTCGGAACGAAGACTTGCGTGATCTGCCCGATCGCCGAGACCGGATTGCGGTGCTCGACGAGCCCGTAGCCGGCGAGCCCGGAGACGATGCCGAGCACGACGAGCCCGACGATCATCCAAATGCGTTTACTCATATGGCTGCGAGCCTCGCGGATATTGCGTGCCCGTAGAAATCGAACGGTCCGTGCCCTTCCAAGCGCACGTCGGCGAACTCGCCGGGGCGCCCGTCACCTGTGAAATAAATCCCGCCATCAACACCCGGCGCTTCACCCTCGGAGCGTCCGAACCATGCCCGCGGCGCGTCGAGACGTTGACGCAGCGGATCGCGCTCGCGCAGACGGCGCGACTCCTCAACGAGCACGCGCACGGTTGCGCCGCAGCGCTTCGCGCGCGCTCGCTCGGAAGCGAGCCGCTGTGCCTCGCGCAGACGAATCAAACGCTCGCGCCGCCGCCGAACGGGCACCCGCCCGGCAAGTTCGGCCGCCGGCGTTCCCTCCTCGGCGCTGTACTCGAAGAAGCCGACGCGATCGAGCTGCGCGCGCGCTATCCACTCTTCCAGGTAGGCGACGTGCTCGTCGCGTTCGCCCGGAAAGCCGACGATGAAGGTCGAGCGCATCGTGATCCCGGGGACGGCCGCGCGAAACTCGTCGAGAATTTCGAGATAGCGCTCGCCGTTGCCGGGGCGCCGCATCGCGCGCAGCACCTCGGGGTGCGCGTGCTGCAGCGGCATGTCCATGTACTTGCAGACCTTCGGCAGGCGCGCGATCGCGGAGATCAGTTCGCGATCCACCGTGGCCGGATAGAGGTAGAGCAGACGGATCCACTCGAGGCCTTCGATCTCGTGCAGGCGCTCGAGCAGCGCTGCGAGCCCGCCGCGACGGATTCCGCGATCGCGGCCCCACATGGACGTGTCTTGCGCGATCAAGATCAGCTCCTTCGCGCCGCCGCCCGCGAGCGCGCGTGCCTCGGCCAAGATCGACTCCTCGCTGCGGCTGCGAAACGTTCCGCGCAGCGCCGGGATGATGCAGAACGTACACGGATGGTCGCAACCCTCGGCGATCTTCAGATACGCCGTGGCGCGCGGCGTCGTGACGAGGCGCGGAAGAAAGTCGTGTTCGGGCTCGGCTTCGAAGTCGAGCAGCGCTGGGCGCCGGCCCGCCTCGACGTCGTCGAGCAGTTCGACGATGCTCGCGTACGCGCCGGTGCCGACGACGCCGTCTATCTCGGGAATCAGGCTCTGCAGCTGCGCGCCGTAGCGCTGCGCGAGGCAACCGGCGACGATCAGGTGCTGACCCGGACGTTTCTCCGCGGCGTGATCGAGAATCGTCTGCGTCGACTCTTCCTTCGCCGGGTCTATGAAAGCGCAGGTATTGATCACGACGGTGTCGGCACGGCCCGGCTCCGCCTCCAAACGCCAGCCGGCGCCGCCGAGCTTCGCGATCATCACCTCGGTGTCCACGAGATTCTTCGCGCAGCCGAGGCTGACGAAGGCGACGCTCCTCACCGGTTAGCGATAGTTGACGAACTGCAGCGGCAGTTCGAAATCCAGCGCGCGCAGCGAGGTGATGACCTTCTGGAGGTCGTCCTTGTTCTTGCCCGAGACGCGGATCTGCTCGTCCTGGAACTGCGCGTTTACCTTTAGCTTGAGCGACTTGATGTGCTCGAGCAGCGCCTTGCTCTTATCCTTCGGGATGCCGCTGCGCAGGGTCACGACTTGGCGCACCGTGCCGCTCGCGGCCGGCTCGACCTCGCCGAACTCGAACGCCTTGATATCTATCCCTCGGCGCACGGCCTTGCCCTGGAGAATGTCCACGACGTTGCGCATCTTCAACTCGTCGTCGGAGATCAGCGTGATCTTCTTCTCGTCGGATTCGATGCTCGTCTTGCTGTGCTTGAAGTCGAAACGATTCTCGATCTCCCTGCGCGCCTGATTGAGCGCGTTATCGAGTTCTTGCCGATCGACGCGCGAGACTACGTCGAACGAGGATTCGCTCGCCACGGATTCTTACGATGCTCCTCTCAAAGCGTGAAGGTGTGATCGACGACGTCGCCCGCCTTGCCGAGCTTGCCGACGTCCTTACCGTCAACGTAGATCTCCACGCCGCCGGCGTTTCCGATGCGCACCGCCGCGATCTTCCCGTGAAACGTCTTCGACGTTCCGGCCGGGAACGTACCCTCCATGCTAACATTGCCGTCAACGCTGACCCGCAGCCACGAGGGCTCGGAGAGCACGAGCGTTAGGGTGTTCGCCACCGGAGCCGGCGCCGGCGAAGGAGACTCGGCGGCGGCCGTGCTTTCGGCCGTGCTTTCGGCCGTGCTCTCAGCCGTGCTCTCAGAGGAAGGCACGGCGCCGGCCACCACCGGCGAAGGAGCCGGCTCGCTCCGGCGAAGCGTCAGCTCGTTGTAGACGACGAAGGCGATCAGGAGCACCGCGACGACCCCGGCGACCCAAATGACGAGGTGCGATCCTCCCCGCGACTCCGTCGCGAAAGCGCCCGGGGCCTCGCGCGACGCCGGGCCCTGTGCCGCCAGCTGGGGCTGCGTCCGGCTAAATGCCGCGACGGCCTCCTCGGGATCGAGCCCGAGAAAGCGCGCGTAGGTCCGCAGGAAGCCGCGAATGTAGACGGGCGCGCCGATCGTGCTCCAACTCTCTTCCTCGATGGCCGCCAGATAGACGGAACGAATGCGGATCTGATCGGCGGCCTCTGAGAGCGACAGGCCGCGAGCCTCGCGGGCCGCGCGAATCCGCTCGCCCAAGGCGTCAGACGCTCCTGACATTTCAGGCTTTCAGTTGGCCCCGCCTTAATGTTATCCTGTTCGACAGTCGCATGGAAAAGGAACGCGTCATCGCGGCGATGAGCGGAGGCGTCGACTCCGCGGTCGCCGCCGCTCTCTTGGCCGAACGCGGTTACGACGTCGTCGGAATCACGATGAAAATGTATACGCCGACGCGGCCCGCGCACGCAAAGAGCTGCTGCGGCATCGACGACTTCGAGGACGCGCGCCGCAGCGCCGCGATCCTCGGAATTCCGCATTACGTGCTCGATTTTGAGGAAACGTTTCGCCGCAGCGTCATCGAGCGTTTCGTCGGCGAGTACGCCGCCGGACGAACGCCCAACCCGTGCGTTTCGTGCAACAACTTCGTGAAACTAGGAACGCTGCTGCAGTACGCCGACCGCCTCGGCGCGCGCTACGTCGCCACCGGCCACTACGCGCGCGTCGAGCATCGTGACGACGGAGCGCATCTCTTCCGCACGGCGCACGCCAAGGATCAGGCCTACGCGCTCGCGCAACTCGCGCCGGGGCAACTCGCGCGATTGCTCTTGCCGCTCGGCGAACTCGAGAAGGCGGAGACGCGCGAACACGCCCGCCGCTTCGGGCTGCCGGTGCACGACAAGCCCGAGTCGCAAGACGTCTGCTTCGTCGAGGGCGGCGACTACCGCGATCTGCTCGCGCGGTTGCGTCCCGAAATCAACGCGCCCGGCGAGGTCGTCGCTACGAGCGGAGCCCGCGTCGGCGCGCACGCGGGGATCGCAAACTACACCGTCGGCCAGCGCGCGCGCGTTCCCGCGAGCGACGACGGTCCCCGCTACGTCACGCGCATAGACGCGGCAACGAACACGATCGTCGTCGGCCGCGAAGAGGAACTGCTCTGCGGCGAATTAGCTGCGGGGGAGCTGAATCTGATACGCCCGGAGCGCTTTTCCGGCGAGACGCCCGTCCGCGCGATGATCCGCTACCGGGCTGCCCCGACGCCCGCCACCGCCTCAATCCGGGATGGCACGCTCCATCTTCGCTTCGAGGCGCCTCAGCGCGCGGTCACCCCAGGCCAACTCGTCGCACTCCTCGACGCCGCCGCCGACGAAGTCCTCGCCGCCGCCACTATTCTTTAGCGAGCACCCACTCACGCTGTCACCCTGAGCGTAGTCGAAGGGCAACCCCGTGTCACCCTGAGCGGAGTCGAAGGGCAACCCCGTGTCACCCTGAGCGCAGTCGAAGGGCAATCGTGTGTCACCCTGAGCGCAGTCGAAGGGCCCGTGTCACCCTGAGCGTAGTCGAAGGGCAATCGTGTGTCACCCTGAGCGCAGTCGAAGGGCACCCGTGTGTCACCCTGAGCGGAGTCGAAGGGCACCCGTGTGTCACCCTGAGCGCAGTCGACGGGCTGAGCGCAGTCGAAGGGCCCGGCCCGTGTCACCCTGAGCGCAGTCGAAGGGGACCCGTGTGTCACCCTGAGCGGAGTCGAAGGGCAACCCCGTGTCACCCTGAGCGGAGCACTCGTGTCACCCTGAGCGTAGTCGAAGGGCAACTGCGTGTCACCCTGAGCGCAGCACTCGTGTCACCCTGAGCGCACGTCGTGTTGAAAGAAACCCTCGCGGTGCATTCCGACTTTCTCCATGACGCGCCACGACGCGATGTTGCGAACGTCGCACGTCGCCCACACGCGGTCCAGGCCGAGCGCCGCGAACGCCGCTTCTACAACGGCACTCGTGGCCTCCGTGGCGTAACCTTGATTCCAATACCGCCGATTGAAGACGAATCCCAAGTCGGCAGCACGCGCTTGCCCCGCTGTCATCGAGAGGCGAATCGTGCCGATCACCTTGCGTTCCGCGCGCAGCTCCGCTGCAAGGCTTACTTCGGCTCGAGGCCATCTTTGCTGTTCTCTCAGGTAGCCGGTTATTCGGTCGTGGGTCTGAGCCGGCGTGTTAGGTCCCCAATCGGTATACTCCGTGACGCCGAGATCGCTTCCGTATTCATGGACATCGGCTTCATCGGCGGCAACGAACTCGCGAAGCAACAGCCGCGGTGTCGGGAGCGGGAACCACTTCCGCATCACGGTCATCCTTCGACTCCGCTCAGCCCTTCGACTCCGCTCAGGGTGACACACGGGTTGCCCTTCGACTACGCTCGGGGTGACACACGAGCGCCCTTCGACTACGCTCAGGGTGACACGGGGACTGCGCTCAGGGTGACACGGGAACGAGTTCGCGGACGTTCCAGTATGTGTCGCGGACCACGGGGCGGAAGCCGGCCTTGACGATGACGTCTTCGATGTCGCGGCGCGACGCTTCGTTCGTG
>DATKMJ010000013.1 GCA_035541935.1 Candidatus Binatia bacterium
CGGCATTCCGATCGCGAAGCTGGCGCGTGAAGCCGGCGTCCACGAGAACACGATCCATCTCTGGAAAAAGAAATACGGGCAGCTGGGGACGCCAGAGATCCGCGAGATGAACGAGTTGCGCGATGAAAACACACGCCTCAAGCGCCTCGTGGCCGATCTGACGCTCGACAAAGTCATGCTCCAGGATGTGCTCTCAAAAAAGCTCTAAAGCCGGCCACGCAACGGGCGCTGGTCGGCGAAATCCAGCAGCGGTACGGATCCAGTCAGCGGCGCATCTGCATGACCTTCCGGTTCAATCGCAAGTCGGTGCGATATCGTCCAAAGCGCAATGCCGTCAACGAGGCGCTGCTGCTGCGCATCAAGGAGCTGGCGGCGGCGCGCGTGCGATATGGCCAACGACGAATCTGGGTGCTGCTCCGCCGGGAAGGCTGGCGAATCAGCCAGAAGCGCGTTTCGCGGCTCTATCGCAAAGAAGGCTTGAGCTTACGCGCCAAAGCTCCCAAGCGCCGCCGCACGTGCAGCCTGCGGCAGGTTCGGCTCGCGCCCACCGCTCCCAACCACGTCTGGTGCATGGACTTCATGCATGACCGCTTGATGGACGAGAAACGAAAACCGTTCCGGATCCTTGCCGTCGTAGACGTCTACACGCGTGAATGCTTGGCGCTCGAAGTCGCCTCGGGATTTAGAGCACGCGGCGTCGTCGAGGTTCTTTCCCGCATCCTTACCCGGCGCGGAGCACCGGCTGCTATTCGATGCGACCAAGGTACAGAGTTTACCGCTGAGGCACTCGATCAGTGGGCGTACAACAATCGCATCGAGCTGGATTTCTCGCGTCCCGGAAAGCCGACGGACAACGCCTTCATCGAGTCGTTCAACTCGAGCGTTCGAAAGGAATTGCTCAATACGTCTTGGTTTGATACCATAGAAAGCGCTCGACGGGCCGCTCGCTCGTGGCGCCGCGAGTACAACGAGGTTCGCCCGCATCGATCGCTGGCCAACAAAACGCCGAACGCCTATGCGCAGGCAGCGAAAATGACGGCGCTCGATGCAAACGTCACACTATCCGTTGGCGTATAGATGGGGTCACGAGCACGCTTTATGAAACTAGCCCAACTCCACAATTATTGCTGGCTTCATGACGGGACCTATCCCACTGTAGGCACATTTCAGGCGGCTGATAACTGTAAAGGTGGGTTGATTTTAAGGCTTGCCGCGAACTCCTTCGGCGTTTGGTAGCCGAGTGCGGAGTGCGGTCGATTCTCGTTAAAGTCCGTGCGCCATGACCCGGCGATCTCGCGGGCCTCGAAGATATTCGTGAAACTGTAAAGGTTGAAGAGCTCGTCGCGGATCCGCCCGTTGAGCGATTCGGCGTTGGCATTCTGCGTCGGCTTTCCCGGTTGAATGAAGTGCAGCTCGACGGTGTTTTCGGCCGCCCAGCGGAGCATCTTATGGCTCGTAAACTCCGAGCCGTTGTCGAATCGGATCGTCTTGGGTAGCCCCCGTTCAAAGGCGATTGCTTCGAAGACCCGGATGACGTCGGCGCTGCCAAATGAATGCGCGATCTCCAGCGCGAGGCATTCCTTCGTGAAGTCGTCGCCGATGGTTAGAGCACGGAATTGGCGCCCGTTAGCAAGGCGATCGTGCATGAAGTCGAGCGACCAACGTTCGTTGGATGCTGACACCGGCGTAATCAGTGCGCCGCGGACGTAGTTCACCTTCCGCTTCTTGCGCGGCCAGACTTGCAAGCGAAGTTGCCGGTAGATACGGAGAAACCGCGTCTCGCCGACTTCGTAACCCTCCCGCCGGCGTAGGATAATAAAAAGTCGTCGCCAGCCCCAGCGCGGGCGCTCTTGCGCGAGTTCGTGCATTCGGGCCTTGAGCGCCGGATCATCGACCTGCCTGCGGCGATAGTAGAGGTTGCTGCGGTTGTAGCCGGCGAGCTGGCAGGCCCGCACGATCGAGATGCCCCGGTCTTCCAACGCCCTCACCGCTTCTTGACGCTGCGAGGGCCCCAGCCGTTTTTTTCGACCAGCTCTTTCATCGCGTCGACCTCCAGCGAGAGGCGAGCAATGATCCGGTCTTTGCGCCGGTTCTCGTCCTCAAGCTGCTTCAACCGTACAAGATCGCTAGCGTCGAGGCCGCCATAGCGATCTTTCCAGAGGCGGATCGTGTTGCCGTGGATACCGTGCTTGCGCCCGAGCTCAGTCGCCGTCACGCCGGCATCGAGTTCGCGCAGAATCCCCACGATCTGGGCCTCGGTGAATCGGCTCTTTCGCATGTGAGTCTCCTAGCCGGGCAGTACGCCCGAGAGCTCACAGTCTCCGTCCGTCCGAATCCGCGCCTACAGGTCACCTCGGGTACGGCTTGCGTCACCCGCGCGTGCGGCGTTTCGTGCACGACGGCTTCGATTCGGAGATTGCGTAACGCGAACATTAGGATTTGTTCGACCTGGCCGGGCTTCACGCAGCCGCGCCGCCGCTCGGTCTCAACGAAATTCGCGTTTTACCTTGTGCTGGCCGGGCACGCTAACCGTGAGCGGGGTTCGTGCCTTCCGAAGACAGACACGATCATGGGTAGAAAGCGCATTGCTGGACCGGTCTGCCGTGAAGCGGTATGTCAGTGCTCGAGGTTTTCAAGGGCAGCGTAGATAGCGGACCGCGTCTCAGTAAGGCGATCGTTGACGTGCTGTGCTGTCGGTCCTAGTATCTTTGGATCGAACCAAAGGTCGTTGAAGCTCCCCATACCTCCGAAAAGATTCATTCTGAGCAACGCTATCTGAGCCGCATCGATCGGGCCAGCTTGGGCTTCTATCAGATCCGCAATGGTACGCAGAGTCGCAGACCACGCCGACCAAGCCCTCGTATATTGATCAAACTCACGGGACCTCGCCGGTAATGGCCCTTCGATGCCTAAGGGGCCTGTCGCGGATTCCACCACTGTCCGCAAGGGGGACATGTCTTGTATCGCGGCCCTTAATCCCTTGATCAATGCCAGCTTGCTCATGGGAACGGCCTGGAGCCAGCGTTTATCAGAACCGCTGCATTTCTTATGAATATCTGTACTGCCGTGTCGGCCCCGCCCTCGTGGTTTGGGGAAATGGTTGCGAACCGGGGAATCGTGCGAGTGATCAAACGGTTCAGCGGCGCACAATCTTGATTCCGTTGAGCTCGTTCGAGCGCGGCCGCCGCTTCCTCGACGAACCTCATGGCGCCGCCTTTCGCGTTGGTAGCACGACGCTCCAACCAGCAGACTCTAGGTCGAAATGTGGGCAGGTGCCGTGTGTTTCTCCTGCGTCCGGTAGCATACGGTAGAGGAGCCCATCATACCTCAAGATGGCTGGGACTGCAAAACCGGGGGCGTATTGACAAAGGACCGCGAGCACGTGATTAACAGCCTGGGAAGCGAGCACGCCGTTCATCGAGATGACTTGTTGGTCCGGTGCACCCACGATATATTCTTCGCGGTCGTCCGTCAAGGCCGCTTCCGTGACGATCTCCAAACAGCGGAGGCATGGGCCATTTACAAAAGACGTGGCGATTTGACCACCGATGGCACGTACCGTGCCGTCGTCGGTAACGTCGATTCCCAAGCCGATGTCTATGTACGGCACGATTGCACTACGGCAGATTCGTTCCAGATTTGACCGTGCGCGAATTCCGTCGACGGCGCCGATGACGACATCACTGCGTTTGAGCCATCGTCGCCCGGCATCACTTTCTGCTCGATCAATAACGGGAACGACGCGACCCCCAAGGCCAGCGAGCCGTTCAGCAAGCACCGCTGCTTTAGATCGGCCAACATCGGAATAACTACAGCAGGGCAATCGATTAACATTAGAGGTCGCAATGACGTCCGGGTCGATAATAGCTACTGTACCAACGGCAAGATGCGCTAGTTGCTGCGCAATATGTGATCCGCCGCCGCCCCCGCCCACGACGGAGACGACGGCACTAGCGAGCCTGTTGAGCCCATTTCCTAAAAATGTCAGGCGGCTACGGTCGATCACGCCTTTTTGTGCCCTTGACTGTTCCAGTCAGCAACTGCAACGACACGTGCGTCGGCAAGACGATGCCCCACCGCGACGACTGCGAAGGCGTCATTGTCGCTTAACACGAGCGCGCCATACGGCGCCGAAGGAATGCCAATTGACAAAGGGAGCATTACCTCCACATTGGTTGTCCTGTCGACGCCGCTGAACGCAGGCTGGCCTCGGCCGCCGTGAGCGTGAACGAGCAACAGGCCAATATTCGAGCGAATTTCGAAATTCGCTACATCTACCGCCCATCGAGTGTCGAAGTTCGCGCCGGCATCACCCGCAACGTAGGCGTCTTGCTCGAACGGTATCACCCCGATGCCGACGAGTACATCGGTGGCGTCTTCAGAAGCATATCGCGTTCGCAGGAAAGCTAAGGGCTCTCTAATGCCACGGCGTGGCGTAGTGGCTGAGCGCAAAGCGCGGATCACGGAATGGGGCACATTGATGCGTATGCCGGACGGCGGCTGGCAGGGCGGTTGTAGCCGCCACCCGAGCAGTCGTCTGATCAACGATATCACGCGGACTCTTCATAGCGCGCGAGATGAGCGAGCACGGCCTGGTGAACTGGTAGGTTCGATGAAACGCCCTGAATACTCGCGGCATACATTATTGGCCGTCGTGGTGTCCAAGTTGTCCTCCTTCGGAGCGACTCACTCCACCTACGTAATCGCGCACTGCCGAGTGTCGATGACACTTTGGCCGGCGCGGTTATAGCAAGTTGAATTTCAGCACGGTGCCGGCCGAGCGTTCGAGTCCCTCTACCTCCACGCGGGGGGTTCCCTGCGGGGGTAGTGTGGTAGGCTGAAAGCCTGGAGACTGTGCCCCCATTTAGGATACAAGGCGCTCGCGATCGGCGGGCGCCTTTTAGTTTTTAAGGAGGCCGCTCGGCCAGGCGCCTGAGCACCCGATATGCTGCAATCGCGCGGATATTCTCGCTACGTTCGTCCATCATTTGGCCGAGTAGACTCCGATCGCACCCTTTCGCCGAGGCCGAAGTGAAGCGCGCCACGAAGAGTAAGTGCGTGCGTACGCCCATCTCTGCCGCCATCATGTTCGCTCTGCTTGCGACGGGGTGCGAGCGCGCCGCGGGCCCTGCGCTGCCGGCGTCGGGTGCCGCGCCTCAAGCGAAGGTGCGGGCAGAAAGCGTGACGCCCGACAAGAGCGTCCTAGCCTTTAAGCCCGACGCCGTCACCGTCAACGGCGGCGATCCGGCGAACACGGTGCTCTCGTATAAGACGCATCACCCGCCGCAACTCTCGAGCGACTGCGGCACGTCGAGCAACCCGCTCGCCGAGATCACGCAATACAAAACGAAGAAGGTCAAGAAAGTCACGTACGCCTACGAGCACGTCTACGGGCTCAACGAGTACTCGAACGAAAAATATCAGTGCACGTACAAGGCATTCACCGGCCCGCCGCACCCGCACACCGCGAAGCTGAAGATCACGGTCATCGGCCCGTAGCGGCGATGGGGATCCGGATCATCGCGCTGCTCGGCGGCGTGCTGCTCGCGGGAGCGGGCGGATCGGATACGACCGGCGACACGCTGCGCTCCGTCGCCGCCACCTACTACGCGAGCGCGGGCCAAGTCGCCACGATCACGGGGCGCGACTCGACGATGGATTACTACCAGCGCCTGCTCGACGATGCCGCCCTGCTCGAGGAGTCGCCGCCGAGTTACTATCCGGCGCCACTCTGGCAGCAGAGCGTGCACGCGGCCTCGCTGCTCGACCTCAGCCTCGCGCTGCAGCTCCTGCAGAACGCGTACTCGCCGATGGAATCGATCCGCGGCCTCGGCGAGACGTTCGTGAAATCGTCGAAGGACGGAACGATGCAGCCCCTCGCGGTCTACGTCCCGACGGGCTACGTCGCGGGGACGCCGGCGCCGCTGCTCGTCTTTCTCCACGGATGGCAGCAGGCCGAGTCGCATCTCCTCGCGCCGCCATACGTCCAAGATCTCGCCGAGAGCACCGGCACGATCGTCGTCGCGCCCTACGGCCACGGCTACTACGATTACAACGGCTCTTCGGGCGACGTCTATGACGCCTTCGACGCGGCCTGTCGCGCGTTTACGATCGACAAGAACCGGCGCTACATCGCCGGCTATTCGATGGGAGGCTTCTCGGTCTTCAACATCGCGCCGATGCATCCGAACGATTGGAGCGCCGTCCTCTCGATCGCGGGAGCGCTGCTGAATTCGCGCGCGCCGCATCTCCTCGCGACGATGCCGCGCGCGAGATTCTACGTCGTCACCGGTGCGTTCGACGACATCGTTCCCACCGCGTTCCCCACCGCGACGGCGATCTATCTGCGCGACGCCGGCGTCCCCGTGACGTTCTACTCCGCGCCCGACGGCACGCACGCGCTCTACACGCTGCGCGCGCAGCTCGCGCGGGCCTGGGACGAAATGGAACGCGGCGTCGTGCGTACCCCGGCCGGCCTCACCGGCGCCGCCGACCTGCCCGAAGCCGTAACGAAGTAAGCGCCGCAATCCGCGTCGGCCGCCGGCACGTTACCAGGGAAGTGCCTTACCTGGAAAGCGGCGAAGGACGGCTGCGTGGATGCCGATGAGTTCGAGGCCCTCTACGACGAGTACCATCGCCTCGTCTATGGCATCGCGCTGCGCGTGCTCTCCGATTCCGCGGCGGCCGAAGACGTCACGCAGGCCGTGTTTCTGAAGGTCTGGAGCAGCCCGCAGCTCTTTCGCGGCGGCAACTTCGCGGCGTGGATCGCGCGCGTCGCGCGCAACCGCGCGCTCGACGTGCTGCGCGCGCGCGCGTCACATGCAGAAGACGAAATTCCCGCCACGCTCCCGGCCGAAGACGCGCTCGAAGACACGGCGCTCAAGCATCTCAACGCCGAACGCGTACGCGACGCGCTCGCGCAGCTTCCGCCCGAACAGCGCGCGCCGATCGAGCTCGGCTTCTTCGGCGGCGCGACGCACGAGCAGATCGCGCGCCAATCGGGAGTGCCGCTCGGCACGATCAAGACGCGGATCCGCACCGGGCTGCGCCGCCTGCGCAACGCGCTGGAAGGAGCCGTCGCCGTATGATCTCGCACGACGAGCTCCTCGACAACGTCGCCGTCTACGCGCTCGGCCTGCTTCCCGAAAGCGAGGCCGCGGCCGTCGTCGAGCATCTGCGAACCTGCGAATCGTGCCGCAAGGAGTACGAGCTGCTGCGTCCAGCCGTCACCGCCGTCGCCTATTCCTCGGAAACCGTCGCGAGCCCGCTGCTCAAGGCGCGCATCATGAAGCAGGTGCGCGGCAAGAGCGCGCGCCCGCGTTCGTATTCGTGGCCGGCCTACGCGTTCGCCGCCGCATGTCTCGTTGTGGCGCTCGTCACCGGCATGGCCGATCTCTCGCTGCGCGCGCGCATGGCGAGTCAGCAGCAGATGGTCGCCGATATGATGGCCCCCGACGCGCAGCACTACCGGTTCGGCCACGGCGAAGTCGTCGCGCGCAGTGGACGGCTCTACATCGCGATGCCGAAGATGCCGCCCCCGCCCCCCGGCCACGTCTATCAAGCCTGGACGATGCCGAAGGGCTCCACGAAGGTCGCGCCCTCGATGACCTTCGAGCCGACCGGCGACGCAACGGTCGTGCGCCTTCCCGAGAACGCCGAGACCGTCGCGCTCGTCGCCGTCAGCGTCGAGCCGATGGGCGGCTCGCAACAGCCGACGACCACACCCATAGCCACCGTAAGGATCTAACCGTGTCATCCTGATGGCGAACGTCGTCGACGAGCCCACGCGCTTCTCCGGAGGGTGCTGCGTCTACACCGGCGCTCCGGCGCTCGCGGTCACGCTCTCGATGGTCGAAGCGGGCGGCGGCCCGAGCGACTTCAGCACGGTAACGCTGCTTAAAACGCTGACCGGCGCGCAATTCGAAGCGGAAGTTGCGAAGCTCACCAACGAGTACGGTAAGGACCAGGTCGCGCAGTTCCTCAAAACGTTCGACTTCGTCGTCGCCGATTCGCTGCGGATCGTGAAGGAGAAGAACGTCGCGCTTCCCGCCGAGCCAAATCCGAATCCGAAGGACGGCAAGGCGCTGGCAGCTGCGCTGTGGGCGGCGGGCCAAACGGGTCAAGGTTTCAACGTAGAGGTCATGCTCGACCGCGCGGTCTCGCATCCGATTCACGTCCAAGTGATGAAGGATATCGACGCCAAATTCGGCCTAGCCGCCGACGCGCAATACCACGCGATCCTCACGACCGCCATGAAAGACCTCGCCTCCTAACCAAAGAGGGCGGCGCGGGCCGCTGCGACGAAGGCGCGCCTCATGAACGCATATCGCGCGGCGCTCGCCGCCCTCTCGATCCCGCTTGCAGCGGCTCTCATTATCGCAAGCAAACCCGCGCCTTCGGCGGCCGCATCGAGCGGTTTAGCCTGGGATTCCATCACCAAAATGACGCAAAACGCCGACACCTCGACGCTTTCGCCCGGCTCGTTCGACGCCGATTTTGCCGCGGCGTCCGCGGCGAAGACGGTGAACATGGGCCCCGCCTGGATGATGGGGAAGAGCCAGAAGTCGGCGGCGCAGAACGCGATGCTCATGATGAAAGAGGGTCTCGCCGAGCATCACTACGTCGCGGGATCGAAGGAACGAACCGACGAGATCGTCGCGGCCACCGCGACGATCACCGACTGCGCGGCGCGCACGATCACGACGCTCGATCTCGGCGCGAAGACCTATCACGTCACGAGCATGGATTCGCCGGAGACAGGATCGTCCTCGGGCGGCGGCGGCTCCGGTTCCGGCCGCGACTCGGACACGAAGGTCGCGATCACGATCGTGAACACGGCGCTCGGCGCCAAAGAAGTCGGCGGCCAGCCGACCAACGGCTACCGCTCCGACATGACGATCACCGAGACGAGCTCCTCCGGATCGAGCACCCATAACGCCGACGTCCTCGGCTACTACTCGAACTACGCGAGCCCGTCGGCGGCCTGCTCGCGCTACGCCGGCCGCGAAGGCGCGAGCGGTCGCGGCATGGACATGACGGGCGGCTACATGCGCATCATGCAGGCGCTCTCGTCAGCCGGGGATCCGCGTTTCAGCTTCAAGCAGACGGGTCCGGCGCTGCCGCTCGGCAAGCTCTCGATGTTCACCGCAATGAGCTTCAGTGCCGGCGGACGCTCCGGCGCGCTGATCACCGAACGCGGCAACGTGCGGACGATCTCGGATACCGATCCGATCTTCAGCGTTCCCAGCGACTTCACGCAGCGCTGAGCGTCACTCTCCTTCGGGAGAGACGAGCGCTCGCGTTCGCCAATCGAAGCGAATCGCGAGCATGCGGATGACGAACGTCAGGGCGATGGCCGCCCACGCGGCCTCGCCCCCGGCAACGGGCGTCTTCTCGACGAGCACGACGAAGAGCGCGACGCCTGCGAGCGCGGCGAGCGCGAGGATCTGACCCGGCAGCATCCAGACGCGATTGACGAGGATGTCGCGCAGCAAACCGCCGCCGACGCCGTTGATGACGCCGACCAAGATCGCCGCGGGAATCGAGAGGCCCATCTGGAGCGACATCTGCGCGCCGACGCACGCATACGCGCCGAGGCCGAGCGCGTCGGCGGTGTCGAGCAAGAGCTGATAGCCGCGCGACGGCTTGCGCCCGCCCGCGACGACACTGCCCACCGTTCCGACGATCGCGCCGCAGAGAATGACGATGAGATAGTTCGGATTCTGCAGCACGACGGGAACGTGCTGTAAGAAGATGCCGTCCCGCAGAAGTCCGCCGCCGGCCGCCGAGACGAACGCCATCACAAAGATGCCGGTGTAATCGTATCCGTAGCGCACCCCGAGGCCCGCGCCGGAGACCGCCCAGAAGAACGTCGCGCCGAGATCGAAGAGCGGCGACAGCTCGAACTCGCCGTGCATGGTTGCGGCTAGCTGTGAAAGAGCACCGTGGCGATCGTCGAGAGCCAACTCGCAACGATGATGCCGATGACCCAGTTGAACCGCTGGTCCAGACTGGCGAAGCGGGACTCGAAGCGAGTCTCCATCTGACCTAAACGCGACTCATTTTGGGTGAAATGCGCGTCCACCTGACCGAATCGAGCCTCGACCGATCGCTCGAAGGATTCGAGTCTCCGATCGACCTGGACGAAGGCGCCTTCCAGGTGCGCCAGACGCGCTTCGAGCGGTTGTGCGCTCACGATACTCCTCTCTTATACGGCAGACCGGAGGATTGCCTTCCATGACGCCAACGCTCCGGCGCGTCTACAGGACAACGCGAGCGCCCGAGCGCAGG